>DOZK01000002.1:7047-26941 GCA_003518045.1 Candidatus Nomurabacteria bacterium | reverse complement strand
GGTTTTTTAATTTAGCGCTTACTCCCGCAGACCACGCAGACTTGACGCAGAAGGTCGCAGAAAAATACAATTCTTTAATTACAAAATCCCTCGGAGGTCAGACCTCCGGGTATCCGTGTCATTCCCGCGCAGGCGGGAATCCAGGTCTGTATTTTTTGAAAATTGAAAATTGATAATTGAAAATTAATTTGCTGTTATACTATCCCAATGGAAACCTTACAAGAAATTGCAAAGCTTAAAGAGCTTTATGAAAAGACTTTAGAAATTAAAAAGTCTAAATTAAAGAAACAAATAATCATCTGTCCCGTAGGGCATATTGCTTCTGGTAAAACAACAGTTATAAAACCAGTCGCAAGTAAGCTTGTTTTAATACGATTATCAACTGATGAGTTGAGAGTTTTGGCACGAGATAATAATCTAGGAGAGCACACCCACGTAGTTGTTGGAGAATTATTTCGTGAATATTTGAAAAATGGATTTTCTATTGCTTGTGATTTTGATTGTTCTTCTTTAGGAAGGAGAGATTTAATAGAAGCAGAGGCAGTTTTGTATAATATAGATATTGTTTTTATAAAAATAAATCCACCACATTCTTGGATTATTCATAAAATAAAAAATATGAAGTATTTCAAAAGTGGATTATTTAAAAACGTTGCCGTCGGACTTTCTGAAATTAAAAGGTCTTTTAAAGAAAGAAAATTACCAGATTTAAAATATGCTTGGGTATTTGATACGTCCTCGACTAAATTAGATGAAGAAATAGGGGATTTTTGTGGGTATTTGGAGGAAAAGTATTAAATTATATTATTTGTTATTTTATATATTTTCCTGTAGGATTTAAGCATCTCATAATAATGTGAGGTAACGGATGTTCTATTTTTAACCACAAACATTTGGAGAAAGCTATGACTTTCCTTGAAATGCTGGCAAATGCCGAGAAGAAAAATAACTCAATGCTCTGTGTCGGGCTTGACCCGGAACCTGCCAAGTTTCCATTGGGAATGAGAGGTGACCCAAGCAAAATTTTTGCTTTTTGCTCCAGGATAGTCGAGGCAACTCACGACTTGGTACTTGCATTCAAACCTCAAATTGCCTACTTTGCGGCCAATGGCGCAGAGGCTCAGCTTGAGCTTTTGATGAAATATATTCGCGAGGTGGCCCCGCATATTCCAATTATTTTGGATGCCAAACGTGGTGATGTCGGCTCAACCGCCGAGCAGTATGCCAAAGAAGCATTTGTTCGCTATGGCGCCGACGCTGTGACACTTTCTCCGTATTTGGGATTCGATTCGATTGCTCCATATCTCGAATACGAAGGAAAGGGTGCGTTCCTATTGTGCAAGACCTCAAACAAGGGCAGTGGTGATTTGCAAGACAAACGCATTTTTCAGGATCAAGTTGATCCTGAAGATTATTCAACGGTCTATCAACACGTTGCCCGCATGGCAAAACACGAATGGAACATAAATGGCCAACTTGGGTTGGTGGTCGGGGCAACCTATCCTGAACAACTCGCTCGTGTTCGTGAAATTGCCCCACGTTTACCACTTTTGATTCCGGGCGTTGGCGCTCAAGGTGGTGATGCCACGGCCGTCGTCAAAGCTGCGTGGCGGCAAGTCGATGGCGTGACGGTATCGCCAATCATCGTCAACTCGTCTCGTGCAATTCTGTATGCTTCGCCTGATGATGCTGATTTTGAGTTTGCGGCACGGCGAGTCGCACTGGAAACTCGTAAGCAACTCAACGAAGCCAAGTTCAGCGTAACAACGCTAGCCCGTTGATATTTTGTTGCAAAATCTTTTACAACCCACCCTTTGGAAAGGTGGGTTTGTCATTTGTGATAATACACAAATAATTTGACTAATTTCTAAAAATAATTTATACACATATAGTGCTAAAATATGTTATAATAATCCCACGAAAGACACGACAGACCTGATAGAAAGATAAAGAATATTGAATTATGAAACTTGAATTTGTGTTATTCTCGCGAAGGCGGGAACCCGCCTTGCCGGCGAGGCAGGTCCAGTGTCTTATTTAAAATACAAAACCTGGATACCCACTTTCGTGGGTATGACAACACAAAATATATAAAAAACCTATGAATAATGAAGAAGAAATTGAAATAACTAATAACGAAGATCGAGGAGCGAAGAGCGACGAAGACGTCGTTAGCCAGCAGGCAAATGACGCAAATAAATCTGACGAAGGATCTGATGATGTTTCTTTTGAAGATGTTAATGAAGAAGGGGAGGTAGATGCTCGCACTACAATAAAAAAACTTCGTGAGAAAATTAAAAAATTAGAAGGAGAGAAGCAGGAATATTTAGACTTTTCTCAAAGAACTCGCGCAGACTATGCAAACTTTAAAAAAGAAGTTGAAACAAATCGCATAACTGAAAGAAAGTTTGCTACAAAAAGATTTATTGAAGAATTACTTCCAGTTTTAGATTCATACGATATGGCAAAAGGGAACGTAGAGGCCTGGGAAAAAGTAGATCAAAACTGGCGAGTTGGTATCGAATATATTTTCGGACAGCTCCGTACAGTATTAGAAAATGAGGGAGTAATACAATTCGGAAAAGTCGGAGATATATTTAATCCAAATCTTCATGAAAGCATGGAAATGGTAAAAGTTGAAAATGAATCTGAAAATGATAAAATTATATTTGTTCTCCAGTCCGGATACCGTATGAATGAAATTGTTCTCCGTCCTGCAAGAGTTAAAACTGGACACTTTGAAAAAAGTTAAGAATAGAATTTGAATTTGTGTGTGTCATCCTCGCGAATGCGGGGATCCAGCCCCTGGATTCCCGTTTTCACGGGAATGACAATGCGAAAGATACATGTGTTATAAAAATACAGAAATGATAGAATAAAGAAAAAGAATTTGAATTTAACTAATAACGAATAACTATTAACTAATAACTACCCAAAAACTTATGTCAAAAATAATTGGAATTGATCTTGGAACAACAAACTGCGCTGTCGCAATCATTGAAGCTGGACAGCCAAAAATAATTGAAAACTTAGAAGGAAATCGCACGACTCCCTCTGTTGTTTCTGTGAATAAAAATGGTGAGCGTGCAGTAGGACAAATAGCTAAACGTCAGGCCGTAACTAACCCAGAAAACACCGTATACGGCGTAAAACGCTTCATGGGACACTCTTTCTCTGATAAAGAGGTACAAGGAGATATCCCTCGTGTTCCATACAAAATAAAGAAAGGCGACAACGATGGAGTTTTAATTTCTCTTGGTGGAAAAGATGTTCGCCCAGAAGAAATTTCTGCAATGATTTTACAAAAAATAAAAGCAGATGTTGAAGCAAAAACAGGCGAGATAATTACAGAAGCTGTCATCACAGTTCCTGCATATTTTAATGACACACAACGTCAAGCAACTATTGCTGCAGGAAAAATTGCTGGCCTAGATGTGAAGCGTATTATTCCAGAGCCAACAGCGGCTGCTCTTGCTTATGGATTTAATTCACAGAAAAATGAAAAGATTGCTGTGTACGATTTTGGAGGAGGAACATTTGATATTTCAATTCTAGAAGTTGGAGATGGTGTTGTTGAGGTCAAGTCAGTAGATGGTGACTCACATTTAGGAGGACGTGATATTGATCAGAAATTCGTAGAATATATCGCTTCAGAATTTAAAAAAGATCAAGGTATTGATGTTTCAAAAGACGCCCTTGCATTACAGAGACTTGACGAGGCAGCAGAGAAAGCCAAGCACGAACTTTCAACTCAAATGGAAACAGAAATAAATATTCCGTTTATAACATCCGGCGCTGACGGACCAAAGCATTTATTAATGAAAGTAACTCGTGCCAAGCTTGAAGAAATTTCAAAAGAATTTGTGGACAGGTCAATCGAAATTACAAAGCGCGCGCTTGATGCTTCTCCATTTAAGAAAGAAGAGATACACGAAATAATTATGGTTGGAGGTCAAACTCGAATGCCAATGATTGTTGAAGCAGTGAAAGCATTATTTGGAAAGGAACCAAATCGTTCAATTAACCCAGATGAAGTTGTGGCACTTGGTGCTGCTGTTCAAGCAGGAGTTTTACAAGGTGATGTGAAAGATGTTCTATTGCTCGACGTTATTCCTCTATCTCTTGGTATTGAAACTATGGGAGGAGTTGCAACAAAACTTGTAGAAAAGAATATGACTATTCCAACTTCTAAATCACAAGTTTTCTCAACTGCAGCAGATAATCAAACATCTGTTGAAATTCACATTACTCAAGGGGAGCGTTCACTCGCTGTGGATAACAAATCACTCGGTAGATTTATTCTAGACGGTATTCCACCAGCACCACGCGGTATGCCACAAGTCGAAGTTACTTTTGATGTTGATGCAAACGGTGTGTTAAATGTAACAGCAAAAGATAAAACTTCAGGTAAAGTACAAACCATTCGCATTGAAGCGTCTTCCGGCCTATCAGATGAAGATATTAAGCGTATGCAACAAGATGCAGAGGCTCATGCTGATGAAGATAAAAAGAAAATGGAATTAGTTGAAGCAAAAAATCTAGCTGATGTAATGACACACACTGCCGAGAAAGCTGTGAAAGACGCTGAAGGAAAAATCAGTGATGAAATTAAAAAAGAAGTGACAGATGCAATTGAAGAAATTAAAAAAGTAAGAACAGGGGATGATATGGACGCAATTAAAAAAGCTACAGAATCACTATCAGATAAAATGATGAAAATTGGTGAAGCGATGAAGAGTCAAGCAGATGCATCTGCCCCAACATCTGAACCAACAGCAGAGGAAGTTAAACCTGAAGCTGAAAAAACTGAACCAAATACTGAGACACCTGGAAATGCATAATTTGTGTTAGAATACGCATATAATTATGGCCACAAAAGATTATTACAATGTACTTGGTATTGATAAAGGTGCTTCAAAAGACGATATAAAAAAGGCGTTCTATAAACTCGCGGCAAAATATCACCCTGATAAAAAAGGAGGGGACGAAGCAAAGTTTAAAGAAGTGAATGAAGCGTATCAAACTTTATCTGACGAAAAAAAGCGCAAAGAATACGATACCTACGGACAGACATTTAATGGTCAAGGACCTATGGGTGGTCAGGGAGGCTTCGGAGGATTTGGTGGATTTAATCAATCAGATTTCGGTGATATGCAATTTGATTTCGGAGACCTTGGAGATATTTTTGGGGATATGTTTAGTGGTGGGACACGTGGTGGACATCAACAAAAAAGAGGCCGAGATATTTCTCTTGAAATTGATGTACCATTTACAGAAGCAATTTTTGGAACAGAAAGAAATGTTTTACTTTCAAAAGTAAGCACATGTAAAACTTGTTCTGGGTCTGGAGCAAAAGTTGGTACAAAATTAAAATCTTGTGCAACATGTAATGGTCAAGGAAAGCTTCATGAAGTCAAAAAAACTTTTATGGGTAATTTTCAATCAGTTCGTACTTGTGAGGTCTGTCGCGGTACTGGAAAAGTTCCAGAAGAAAAATGTAATGATTGTAAAGGTCACGGTGTAGTGAACAGTCGTGAGGAAGTAAACATTGCAATTCCAGCTGGAATCTCAAATGGTGAAATGATACGTATGACACAAATGGGCGAGGCAGTAGCTGGCGGCATCACAGGTGACCTTTATGTAAAAATAAATGTTACTCCACACAAAGTCTGGAGGCGAGAAGGAAATGATTTGTCTATAATTCATGAAATTAAATTAACCGATGCATTGCTCGGTGCGAAACATACCATCGAGGGATTGGATGGCAAAATAGAAATTGATATTCCGTCAGGTGCGGCAACAGGGGAGGTATTGCGCGTGAGAGCTCGTGGTGTGCCACACTTACATGAAAAGAATCGTAGAGGAGATGTACTTGTGAAGCTTCATATAAATATGCCGAAGAAGTTGTCGAAGAAAGCGATGGAGTTTATAGGTGGATTACAGAATGAGGGACTTTAAAATAGACATTAGACAAAAGACATTAGACAAAAAAAGTTAGGAGTTAGGTGTTAGAAGTTAGAGGTTAATACTTATATATAACAACCAAGTACTGTGTTTTTTCTTCTAACCCCTAACTTCTAACTTCTAACATCTAACTAATCTGTTATCTGAAATCTATCTCTGCTATACTAAATAACATGTCAAAGAAAATTTTAGTTTCGGGAATTAAACCAACAGGGAAGCTTCATTTTGGTAATTACTTCGGTGCGATGAAGCAAAATATTGACCTCGCTAATAGTGGAGATTACGAGAGTTATGTTTTTTTAGCTGACTATCATGCGCTAACAACAGTGAAGAACGGAGACGAATTACGCAGGCAAACTTTAGAAGCCACAGCTTCATATATTGCTTGTGGACTTGATATTTCAAAAGCAATTCTTTTTAAACAGTCTGATGTGAGAGAAGTAACAGAACTTACTTGGATTTTCAATAATTTAGTTACTATGCCGTATATGATGCGGGCTCACGCTTTTAAAGATAGAGAAGCAAAAGATAAAGATGTTAATGTAGGTCTCTTTGATTACCCAGTACTTATGGCAGCGGATATTTTAATTTATGGAGCAGACATTGTTCCAGTTGGCGCTGACCAAAAGCAACATGTCGAATACGCTCGTGATATTGCAGGATATTATAATCGTGCATATGGTGTAGAAGAATTCAAACTTCCAAAAGATTATATTTTGGAATCAGTTGCGACACTTCCAGGCATTGATGGAGAAAAGATGAGCAAGAGTTATAACAACCACATAGAAATTTTCTGTGAAGAGGAAGATTTAAAAAAACGTGTGATGAGTATCGTTACAGACAGTAAAGCACCAGAGGAAAAGAAAAATCCAGACGAAAATAATATTTATAATCTTCACAAACTTTTCTTAACGGCAGATGAAGATAAAGAATTACGAGCCAAGTTTGAAAATGGTGGCTATGGATATAAAGAAGCAAAAGAAGAATTATTCGAAACTATTCTAAAATGGCGTGCCGGTAAAAAAGAAAAATATGACGAGATAATGGCTAATCCAGAAAGTATTTTCTCAATCTTAAAAGACGGTGGTGAAAAAGCAAAATCTCGTGCAGAACAAACAATGAAAATCGTCCGCTCTCAGGTGGGGTTGGAATAAGAGAGAAGAAGTAAGGAGTACGAAGTACGAAATACGTATTTGTGTCATTCCCGTGAAAACGGGAATCCAGTGTCTGTATTTTTTGAAAATTGGAAATTGTTTACGAAGGTCTTGCCTTCGTAATTTCATTAAAAATTAAAAATTAGCTGGGCAGTTCTTTTTCGTATCTTTTTGAAAATTGAAAATTATCCCGGCATTCTTGTATTTTCCAGCTTATCCGTGCTAGTATAAATATTAAGGCCTTGATGAAATTAACAACTTCGGAGCCTTATATTTTAATAATCGAGTGGCTACAATAAGTAGCAATGTATGGTGGCACCACGGTTCCCGTAATCGTCCGTACACAAATAGAATTTCGTATGTCTATTTGTTTACGGTTATTTTTATGCTTAGAACATATATCAAAGACATTTCTGTGCATGTGGGGGAGGAAGTCCTTGTAAAAGGTTGGGTTGATGTGCGTCGCGACCAAGGGAAAATGGTCTTTTTGGACTTGCGCGATGTTACAGGGAAGGCCCAGGCTGTTGTATTGCCAAATCATGTAGAAGCCCTCGATGTCGCCCAAAAAGTGCGTCCTGAGTGGGTTTTGGCCGTTACAGCGCAAGTTAATAAACGCCCTGAGAAGAATATAAAAGCGGACGTAATAAATGGCGATGTCGAGCTTGAAGTGCTTTCAATAGAAGTTTTAAATGAAGCAGAAACTCCTGCATTTGATATTTCGTCCGATGGTCGTGAAATTGGCGAAGAAATAAGATTAGAGAAAAAATATTTAGATCAACGTCGCCCTCGTATACAAAGAAATATCAGAATGCGTCATAATGTAATTAATTATATTCGTAATTATTTTAACGAAAAAGGATTTATAGAAGTTGATACTCCATTACTTACAAATCCAACTCCAGAAGGCTCACGTAGTTATCTTGTACCATCTCGTATTTATCCAGGAAGTTTTTACGCTCTTCCACAATCGCCACAACAATATAAACAGTTGCTCATGGCTGGTGGATTTGAAAGATATTTTCAAATTGCAAAATGTATGCGAGATGAAGACACTCGTGGAGATAGACAACCAGAGTTCACTCAAATGGACATGGAAATGAGTTTCGTAGAGCGTGAAGATGTGATGAAAATAAATGAAGAAATTCTAATTAAAATCGTTACTGATTTATTCCCAGAAAAAAGAATACAACAAGTCCCATTCCCAGTTTTCACTTATAAAGAAGCTATGGAAAAATATGGAAATGACAAGCCAGATATACGTGAATACAAAAATGATGCAAATCTTTTAGCTTTTTGTTGGATTATAGATTTTCCAGCTTTTGAAAAAACTGGATCAGATAATGTGGACGGAACAGGTGAATGGACTTTCACCCATAATCCATTCACTGGGATACAAGATGCTTACAGAGCAGATTTTTTGGCAAAGAAAAATATTGGAGATATTCTTTCAACTCAATATGACATTGCTATGAATGGTTATGAAATCGGTGGTGGAGGCATTAGATTACATAAAGCAAATGAATTAAAAACTTCATTTGAAATCATGGGTTATGACGAAGCACGAATTGAAAGTAATTTTGGACATATGTTACGCGCTCTTGCGTCCGGTACTCCACCACATGGCGGTATTGCTTGGGGAATAGATAGATTACTTATGATTTTATTAGGCGAGCCAAATATTCGTGAAGTAATTCCATTCCCAAAAACAGGCGAAGGAAGGGATTTATTAATGCAAGCACCATGTCCTGCGTCCGATAAGGCACTTAAAGAATTAAAAATCAGTGTTGATGTAAAAGGAAAGTAGTATGAAAAAGAATTTAAAGAAAATATTTCTCATTCCATTTGTATTACTTGTAATTTGTTTGTTTATTTCATTCTTAGAATATAAGCAAATTACTCATATTAACCCGTTTGATGTAAGTCTTATGGAGAAATCCCAAATGTGTGGGACATTTCAAGAAGCAAAAAGTAATTCTTTACATCAATGTAAAAATTTCTTTGAATTCATGATAAATAATCCAGCGCCACTAGATTTAGTATTATCTTTATCTCTTTTTGTTTTTACGCTTGTATTATTTCTCTTTTATTTTCTTTTAAAGAAAAATAAAAAATTATTCTATTTTGCTTTCTTAATACTTATATTAATCTCTCTAGCCTTGTCATTAATATATACAAATTCAAATGATACAGATGCGCTATTTCTAACAGGAGAGTTGAGGTAGATAGTGGCTCATAGTTGGTAGTCGGTAGTAAGTAGTAGGTAGTGAGATACAAGAAGCAAGGATTACGAAATACATGCACGGTGTCATTCCCGCGGAGGCGGGAATCCAGTGTCCGTATTCTTTGAAAATTGAAAATTGGAAATTGAAAATTAGCTTGAGTGCATACGTGTTATAATTATTAGTATGAGAAAGCTTTTATTAACTGCGATTTTGCTATCCTCCACCTACGTTGGTGTTTTTTCTGCCACCTCTCCTTTTGAAAAAGCTATTTGGATTCCTTATTGGCAGAAAACAGCAGGGGCCAGTACAACATTGGCAAATCTTAAATCACTAACTCAAATAAGTCCTTTTGCTTTTGAATTACAAACAGATGGCACAATAAAAGACGCATTAAAAATAAATGAAGAACCATGGGTGAGTTTAATCGCTGAGGCTAAGAAGAAAAAAATAAAAGTGTATCCCACTATTTTATCTTTCCCACATAATGACAATGAGAAAAATCTTCAGTACTTACTTTTATCTCAAAAGAAAAAACGGACTGCTCACGTTAAAGATATTGTTGCTCTAGTTAAGAAAAATAAATTTGATGGCATAGATATTGATTATGAAGCAAAACTCGCAGAGTCTAAGCCGTACTTTTCCGCCTTCTTAACTGAACTTTCTACGGCATTACATAAAGATAAAAAGAAATTAATTTGTACCATAGAAGCACGTACGCCACCCGAATCTAAATATGCAACAACTTCAAAAGAAATACTTTCTAAAGTTGATTATGCAAATGATTATAAAGTTATAGGAAAAGTTTGCGATCAAGTTCGTATCATGGCCTATGATCAAGCGGGGGATGATGCTAATTTGGTTAATCAAAATAAAAGTGTAGGGAATATTTATAAACCAGTTGCAGATATTGAATGGGTGAAAAAGGTTTTAAATTTAGCATTATTTGATATTCCAGCTAAAAAATTAATTTTAGGTGTACCAACTTATGGATATAAATACGAAATAATTCCTGCTGTTGGCACAACTTCAATGCAGTATTCTAGAATTGGTTCAATGAATTTTAATTACGCTGATGAATTAGCTAGAAGTTTAAATATTCCACCGGTCCGCAGTAGTGGAGGCGAGCTTAGTTTTACTTATGGAACAACTACAGATATATATGGGAAAGACTTAGGGAGCTATAAACAATATTTAGTTTGGTATTCTGATGCCATAGCCATTTCAGATAAAATTCGTATTGCAAAACTTTATGGTTTAGGTGGAGTTGTTGTATTTAAAATCGACGGGGGGAATGATCCAAAAATCTGGCAAGTATTAAAATAGAAAGTAGTTTAGAGAAAAATATCTTTAGTTAAACTATTGGTAGAACTTTGTAACTTTATTATAAAAAATCCGCGGACGGGGTCCGCGTATTTCTTTGTTACTTCAAGCCCGATTCAGTTCGATTTTCCTTTCTTGACTTTGAACGGCCCAGTGGCTGTTGGATAAATCATCAGGAACTGTTTCGCCGCCTGAATGACCTCAAGGGCGTGAGGGTAGTCCCTTTTATTTTTGAGAATTTTTGCCAAGCTAACGAGTACTATCGCATCGCCCGGTGGGAAATCGTCGTCAATTTTGACATTCATGGATTGCTCCTTGAGTGTTCCGTAGACCTATTTTGGGGTATTCCTAATAGTTAAGGAACTTTGTGAAAATCCTATAATAAATCTAGCTTAATGTCAACAATATTTTAGATATGCCTATACGCTAAACGCTATACGCTGATATACTGGCTTCAATATGGAATTCAACGTTAAATTAGACCGATTCGAAGGTCCTTATACAAAACTACTTGACCTGATTAGCGATAGGAAGCTTTCTATTACAGAAATTTCTTTAGTCACTGTAGCTGATGATTATATAAATTATATAAAAGCATTAGATACAAAAAACCACGCAGATATTTCTCAATTCATTCTTGTGGCCTCGACTCTTATGCTGATGAAGGCAAAGTCTCTTTTGCCTGGCATTGTTTATACCGAAGAAGAAGAAAAACAAGTGCACGCTCTAGAACATAAATTGGAGATTTATAAAATATTATTAGATGCGTCTAATAATGTTCGTCATGTATATGATAAAAATATTTTATATGAAAGAGAAAGAATTTCTTATAAAGGAAATGCTATTTTTATTCCAGATGAAAGAGTAACAAAAGAAATGCTTCAATCAATTGCACTTTTAACACTTTCTACTTTTACTATTCCTAAGAAAATTTTAAATGTTTCTGTTGAGCAAGCTATTCGGATTGAGTTAGTTATTGAGAATTTATTAAAGCGTGTTTCAAATGCGCCTACTGTTACCCTAAATAGTTTGGCAGAAGTTGCCACGAATTTTGCTGAAAGGAAAAAACTTTTAATTGTTAATTTTATTGCTTTACTTGAGCTTATAAGAAAGGGGAGTATTTCCGCTTCACAGACGACAAAAACTGGTGATATATACATAAGCAGTATCAGTTAAGTGGCGTGTTACAATAAGATTATGCTAGAAAAAATAATTACTATTTTATATATCTCAGGTGAACCAATTTCTATAACCGCTGTTGCAGAGCTTTTAAAAGTAGAGGCTAAATCTATAGAAGAAACTTTACCAAATGTAGAAAGTAAAATAAAGGAAATTGGACTTTTACTGATGCGAAATAAAGATGAAATTTCTGTTGTTACAAATCCTGCACAGTCTAATCTGGTTGAAGGTTTTTGGAAGGAAGAATTAAAAGGGGACTTAACCCCAGCCACTTTACAAGTGCTTTCTATTGTCGCGTATTTAGGTAATCCAACAAGACAAATTATTTCTTATATTCGTGGAGTACAATCAGCACAATCTATACGCACACTTTCTGTTCGTGGACTTATAAAAAGAGAAGGGGAGGTTTGTGTTTTAACGATGGAAGCGCTTAAACATTTAGGTGTTACAAAAATTGAAGAATTGCCACAATATGAAAGTATTCGTAATGAGTTGTTAGAAAAGATGAAAGCCCTGGAAAGTTAATTATGATAGAAAAAGATATTAAAAAAGATTTTGCAGTGTTGTGGGCTGTGTATACATTAGCTATTCTTTTTTTAATTTTAATATTAGCTTTTGCTGTGCCATTATCCATTCGTAAAATGGGAATATTTATTCCATCTTTTAAAAAATCAAAAGTGGTAAGTGGCTATTATGATAAAAATGCTTTTAATAATATTTCTGTAGAAGCAAAGTCTTTTATTGTCTATGATGTTGTGACTAGAGAAGTTATTGCTGGTAAAAATGAAAATATAGAATACCCACTCGCGAGTATTACAAAAATAATGACAGCATTAACAGCCCTTGAAATAGCTCCAAGTTCTTCAAAAATAATCATAACAAAAGGAGGATTAGATGGTGGATATGATTTAGGTCTTAAAGAAAAACAAGTTTGGTCTCTTGAAGAATTATTAAAATACACATTAGTTTTTTCTTCAAATGATGGAGCGCAATTAATAGCTGATAAGTTATTAGGAAGAGAAAAGTTTGTTAGGAGAATGAATTCATATTCGAAAGAGCTTGGTTTTAATATGAAGTTTACTCAGCCAGCAGGACTTGATGTTAATGGTAAGTTGGGCGGTATAGGAAGTGCTTATGATGTTGCGCGGATGATGTCTTTGGCTCGTATGGAATTGGGTAATATATTAGATTCGACCACTAAAACTAGATTGAATGTAAAATCTTCAACTGGCATGATTGTTGGTATTCCTAATACAAATCAGCATATTGATGAATTTATTGGTGTTGAGGCTTCAAAAACAGGATTTACAGATAGTGCTGGAGGTAATTTAGTTCTATCAGTTGATGCGTATCTTGGCCATCCTGTTATTATAGTTATTTTAGGGTCAACTAGAGATGCTAGGTTTTCCGATGCTTATACCCTTTATTTAGCGCTTATTAAAAGTATTAGGTAATTACGAAAGTATATAAGTCTTTTAAATAGGTACTTTTGATAAAGTAATTCACTAGCCATTAACAAGTCTATACTGTTATACTTGATGAAATATGATATCTACCCTAGACCCATTAAAAATACTTTTACCAGCAGTTATATCTTTCCTTGTCGGGGTATTAGTTGCTCCAGCTTTTATAAAACTTTTAACAAAATATAAACTTTGGAAAAAGAAAAACGTTTCTACTACGATAGATGGTCAATTAGCTACAATAACAGCCTCACTTCATAATGATGAAGGTGTTCCGGTCCCAAGACTTGGTGGTTTTGTTGTTTGGTTTGCCGTACTTCTAACAGCACTTTCTCTTTGGAGTATTTCTAAAATATATCCCACTGAATTAACACTTAAATTAGATTTTATTTCCCGTAATCAAACATGGTTACCACTTATGGCTATGCTTGTCGGAGCTTTTGTCGGGGCATTAGATGACCTATTAGTTGTTGAAGCTTTCGGTAGTAAATTAAATTCTTATATAGGAGGTGGTTTATCTTTTCCAGTTAGATTACTCGCAGTGTCATCCTTAGGATTATTTGCTGGATGGTGGTTTTATATAAAGCTCGGTGTAAATAGTATTTATATTCCTTTTTATGGACATTTAGTTTTAGGAGGATTTCTTTTTGTTCTATTTTTTATTGTTGTAACCCTCGCTCTTTTTTCAACTGGAGTTATAGATGGAATAGATGGATTATCTGGTGGAGTAATGAGTGCCGTATTCACAGCTTATGGAATGATTGCGTATCTTCATGGGCAAATAAATATTGCAACACTGTGCTTTGTTTTTGTTGGAGCTATACTTGCATTTTTGTGGTTTAATATTCCACCGGCCAAGTTTTATCTTTCAGAAACTGGCATGCTTGCACTCTCACTCTCTCTTTCTGTAATTGCATTTTTAACTGATGCCGTCATGTATCTTCCCCTAATTGCATTACCACTTGTTGTCAGTACTTTATCTGTTATTTTACAACTCATTTGGAAAAAGTTTTTTAAAAGAAAATTATTTATAGTTGCCCCACTTCATCATCATTTTCAAGCAAAAGGTTGGCAGTCGCAAACAGTAACAATGAGATATTGGATTGTATCTTATATCTGTGCAATGTTAGGAGTAGTTATTGTTTTAATAAGTTAATTTATGTTTGAGAGAATAGACAAAACACTTTTTGTAACAATAATCATAATATTATTTTTTGGTTTAATTATTTTTGGGTCAGCAGCGCTTGGAGTTCTTTCAATAAACGAAGTTAAATTTTATTCCGTTGTAAAAACACAATTAATATTTGCACTTATTGGTGGGGCAATAGCTCTTCTCATCGGAATGACTATTCCATATAAGTTTTATCAAAAACATGCTTATCTTATTTTTAGTACAGCACTTCTATTTACGGCTCTTGTTTTTATGCCAGGGTTATCTCGTTATCATGGTGGCGCCCATAGATGGATAGATATAGGTTCGTTTTCTCTACAGCCAAGTGAAGTTTTGAAATTGGCTTTTGTAATTGCAGTATCTGCTTGGTGTACAAAATATCGTCCACTTTTTAAAAATTGGAAATATGGAATGCTTCCTTATATGTTAGGTGCTGGAGCTGTTTCTTTAATCATGCTTCTTCAGCCGGACTTCGGAACATACTTAGTTATCATGTCTTCTTCTTTTGTGGTTTATTTTGTTGGAGGTGCAAGAAAAAAACAAATGTATACGTTAATACTTTTATGTATTATTGGTTTTATAACATTGATTGCCGTCCGCCCTTATATGCTAGAAAGAATAAATACATTTTTTAATTCCTCCCAAGACATCCGTGGTTCTTCTTGGCAGTTAAATCAATCTCTAATAGCTATTGGTTCTGGTGGTTTATTTGGCAGGGGATTAGGTCAAAGTGTTCAAAAGTTTAATTATTTACCAGAGCCGATAGGGGATTCTATCTTTGCTGTATTAGGGGAAGAAATAGGCTTTCTCGGGGTGATAATTATTGTTATTTTATATGGTATAGTAGGTATACGTGGATATATAATTTCCACCTTCGCAGAAGACCAGTTTGGACGGCTTTTAGCTATCGGTATAGTGGTTATAATAATTT
Organism: Candidatus Nomurabacteria bacterium; assembly: GCA_003518045.1. Lineage (GTDB taxonomy): Bacteria > Patescibacteriota > Minisyncoccia > Phycocordibacterales > UBA5272 > UBA11704. The sequence continues at coordinate 11,537 of DOZK01000002.1, read as the reverse complement.
CTCAAGCAATGATAAATATTGGGTCAATGCTTGGGATATTGCCACTTATGGGTGTACCTCTGCCGTTAGTATCCCACGGGGGGACAGCCTTAATGGCGGCATTATTTGAGCTTGGTGTGCTTTTAAATATTTCAAAGACTTCAATAATAGTATGAAAATAGTAATTACAGGAGCAGGAGGTGGTCATTTTTATCCGTTACTTGCGGTTGTTGAACGTATACAGAAAGAAGCTTTCGTCCAAAAAATTATTCAACCGGAAGTTTATTTTATTTCTGATAATCCTTATGATGAAAAAGCTTTATTTGAACTTCAAATAAAATATATTGAAGTTCCTGCTGGTAAATTACGTGTATATCCATCTCTAAAAACTTTTACTGATTTATTTAAGACATTTTATGGAATGATTCGTGCGATTTTTGTTTTATATCGCATTTATCCAGATGTTGTTTTTGCTAAAGGTGGATATGCAAGTTTCCCAACACTTTTTGCCGCAAGAGTTTTATCTATTCCTGTTTTTGTTCATGAAAGCGATACCATTCCTGGACGAACGACAAAATGGGCTGGAAAATTTGCTACACGAGTTGCACTTTCTTATGCAGAGGCATCTCCATTTTATCCAAAAGAAAAAATTGCTTTAACCGGTCAACCAGTTAGAGACGTACTTATTCCCGGAGAGGACTATGAGCGTGTTTATGGGGCAAAAGATAGACCTGTTATTTTGGTTATTGGAGGCTCTCAAGGAAGCCAAGCCATTAATGATGCTATTTTAAAAATGCTTCCAGAACTTCTTAATACTTATGATATTGTGCATCAGGCAGGAACAGAAAAATTAGATGATGTAAAAAAAATATCCGAATCAATATTGAAAGACCATCAGTATAAAGATAGATATTATGTTGAAGGATTTATTGATGTCGCTTTATTTTATTCTAAAGTTGATTTAGCAATTACAAGAGCAGGGTCAATGATATTTGAATTAGCATTATGGCAATTACCAATGATTATAATTCCAATACCAGAAGCAATTAGTCGCGACCAAAGGTCAAATGCTTATACTGCAGCTGGCTTAGGTGTGGCGACTGTTATAGAAGAAGACAATCTTTCTTCTGGTGTACTTATGAATGAAATAAAAAGAATATTAGATGATAAAAATATTTATAAAAAAATGTCATCTAGTTGTAAAACATATGATCTTTCTCGCACTGCCGCTTCAACTATTGCTCGTGAAATAATTCGCATTGGTCTTAGTCATTATAATTAAAATATGCCCAATAACAAAAAAGTAGTAACACGTTTCGCACCATCACCGACAGGCTTTATGCATGTAGGCGGTGTTCGTACTGCACTTTACGCATGGGCATGGGCACGAAAGAATAATGGGACTTTTATTCTTCGCATAGAAGATACAGATAAGGCACGAGAGGTAGAAGGCTCTATTCCACACATTATAGAATCATTAAAATGGCTTGGAATAAATTGGGATGAAGGAGTTGATATTGGTGGAGAACATGCGCCATATCTACAATCAGAACGTCTCGACTCATATCAAAAATATGCAAAAATTTTAATAGAAAAAGGCTATGCATATACAGATCCGTATACAGAGGAAGAGGTTTCTGCTTTTCGCGCGCAAGCAGAATTAGAAAAGAGAGCTTTTCTTTATCGCGAACATAGATTAGAGACAACAGAAATTTGGGATGGTAAGAAACCTCTTCGTTTTAAAGTTCCTGAAATAAAAAGTTATAAATGGAATGATGCTGTAAGAGGGGAGTTGACAGCAGGGGAGGAAGCACTGGATGATTTTATTTTAATAAAAAGTGATGGCTATCCGACATATAATTTTGCTCACATTATTGATGATTTAGAAATGGGGGTTACACATGTTATGCGTGCGGATGAATTTATTGCATCTACTCCGAAATTTTTGTCACTGTATGAAGCACTAGATATTGTTCCTCCTGTGTTTGTAACTCTACCGCCAATATTATCTCCAGAAGGAAATAAAAAATTAGGGAAACGAGATGGTGCCAAAGATATTTTGGAATATAAAAAAGAAGGATATTTACCAGAGGCGATGTTTAACTTCTTGGCATTTTTGGGATGGAATCCAGGCGGTGAACAAGAGATAATGTCCCCAATGGAAATCGTAGAACATTTTTCTTTAGAGCATATTCATTCAAGCGGAGCAATGCTCAATGAAGAGAAATTATTATGGATGAATAAAGAACACATGAAGAAGAAGTCTTATGAAGAACAACTTGTTGGAATTAAACCATATATGACAGAGTATAGTGATGAAATTTTAGAAAGACTCGTTCCAACTATAATTGATAGAATTAATTTTTATGGTGAGCTTCATACTATTAAAGATATCGAATTTGGATTTTTTATTAAACGTCCTCAAATAGAAAGAGAAAGAGTTCTATTTAAAGATGATGGAGTTGATGTCGCATCTAATAATTTAGAAAATGTAAAAAATATTTTAAAAGATATAGATTTTTCTTCAGCAGATATTATTAAACAAGCCATAATGCCATATGCAGAAAAAGAAGGTAAAGGAAATGTTTTGTGGCCATTACGAATGACTTTATCTGGTCAAGAAAAATCAGTTGACCCATTTACTATTTGTTTTGTTTTAGGAAAAGAAGAAAGTATTATTCGTATTGACGAAATGCTTAAGAAATTAGATTCATAATGGTTATTTATATTTTATGTTTTTTAGATCTTTTTCATTTTTATTTATAGCCATCATATTTTTAATCCCGCTTTTTATTCATGCAGAAACCGCTGAGGAATTACAAGCAAATATAAATTCATTATCTTCAAAAATACAAGCCCTAGATAAAGAAATAATTGAGTTCAATAAAAAAATTAGTCAAACGCAAGGGGAGGCAAAGACTTTAAAGCAAGCATTAGCTTCTTTGGAATTAAGACGTGCAGGACTAACTAAAGAAATAGCTTTATCTAAACTTCGTATTACAGAAACACAAGGAAAGATTACTGACACGCAAGGTAAAATTTCTGTTACAGAAACAGTACTTGGAAGAAATAAAAAAGCACTTTCAGAAGCCTTGAGGTCTTTAGTAATTGACGAAAATGTTTTACCACCACTCATTAATGCTTTATCTTCTGGTTCCCATTTATCCGATGCATTAGATGCAGTAAAGCGTGGTGGAGATATTTCAAAAGCGATAGATGAAAAAGTTAAAACTCTAACAGAAACAAAAGTTATTCTTGCCACAGAAAAGGCAACCTATGAATCAAGTAAGCAAAAATTAGAAAAGTTAAATAGTGCTTTAACGGATCAAAAACAATTAGTTGAAGTAACGACTAAAGATAAAAATAATTTGTTAATTCAAACAAAAAATAAAGAAAGCGAATATCAAAAACTTTTAGCTGATAGAAAAATAAAAAAAGAAAGTTTAGAGGCCGAAATGTTAGATGTAGAATCTAAACTTAAAGTAATTGTTGATGCTAGTAAGCTTCCAAAATACGGCAAGGGAGTTCTTACTTATCCTGTAACCAAGCCAGTCATCACGCAATATTTTGGTAATACAACTTTTGCCACTCAAAATCCTCAAGTCTATAATGGCTCAGGACATAATGGTTTAGATTTTGGGGTAAAAATTGGTTCTCCTATTTTATCTGCTAATTCTGGAGTTGTTTTAGGTACTGGTAATACTGACTCGGCGTGTAGTGGTGTGTCTTATGGTAAATGGGTTCTTATTCGTCATACAAATGGCCTCACTACTTTGTACGCTCACTTATCAGTTATTCAAGTTGTTGTTGGACAGTCTGTTGCCATGGGAGAAAAAATTGCTCTCTCTGGAAATACTGGTTATAGCACCGGTCCACATCTTCACTTTACTGTTTATGCGTCAGACTCAGTTCATATATCAGGTCCCACAGAATATAAGAGTAAGGTCTGCGGTACGTATTTAATAATGCCATTGGCTCCTAAGGCGGGTTATCTTAATCCACTTTCTTATTTGTAGACAGTTTCAAGTTTCCAGTTCCTAGTTTCAAGAAGATACAAATACAAAAGAATGGTGCCGAAGGCACCATTCTTTTGTATTTACTAGAAACTAAAAACTGGAAACTTGAAACTATCGGTTGTATACTATTCTCATATGATTACATTTACCATACCAGCATTTGTTCTTATTTTATTTACAAGCTTTTTAATTGGTGTTGTTCTTACTTCTTGGATTTTGATGTTTAAATTGGCTCCGTAGATAGGGGATAGGGCAGGGGTAGAAGATTAGCCACTAGCCACTAGGGTTTAGGAAATACAGTCCCCGGTGGGTGTCCCCCGTTTTTGGGGTTTAATATCGGTATGACTTTTTAATTTAATTATCTTAGTTTGAGGTGCGGTAAGAAGGGTGCCTGGATTTGTCGTAAAGTACTAATGTGAGACATTAAAAATATTTTGGCACATTTATTTTTTAATGACTCACATTAGCTACGATCTTTTACGACATACTATAGCT
>DOZK01000002.1:0-6930 GCA_003518045.1 Candidatus Nomurabacteria bacterium | reverse complement strand
AGCTATAGTATGTCGTAAAAGATATATTGTGCGACATTGCCTACATAACAAAAGCCCCTTTTTAAACCATATTTAAACGTTTAAATATTTAAATATGAAAAGTAATACCCTAATGTTAATCTACAACTAGAAATTATTTTATAAATTATTTTTAATTTTTAACCCCACCCCACCCTTTTGTCTTCTTTTTTAAATCTTTCAACTTTTAAATATTTAAATATGATATGGTTGACTTTACTGCTTAAGCTAAGTAGTATTACTTTTTGATAGTACCCAAACTATAAGTTATAAACTTATAGCCCCTCAACAAACTTTACGGAGATTGAACAAATGGACTCTTTTTCAACAAAGCTAAACGTACCTTCCTTCGGAGAAGAAGACGCAATCCGGCTTCTTATGGAAAATCGCGAGATACATCATTTCTCGTCATCCTACAAGTATCTCGTATGTGCTTACAAACCTTACGAAAGCCAAGAAGGATTCGTTGTGAATGTGTTCAGAATCGAATCATTAAAACCCCAAACTTCTTTGCCGGAAGTTCTTGATGCCATGGAATATGGCGGAGAATCTTTTTTGTTGTCGATTACCAGTCGCAATCCTCTCGCGATAACATCCGAATTGTTCTGGGATGTCTTCGAGCGGGAAATGTCGAGAAAAGATTCTTCTTTGATTGTTGCCCAAGCCGCACTGAAGATTGCTTTGTGGCTCCTTAAGCGGTTGTTTCTCAAAAAATCTTGAAATTCGAAACCAAGTTCGGATTCAAAGGAAGCCCAGCCTGACCAGCTGGGTATCTTTTCGCCTTTTATTATATTTTGAATCATTAAACTTGCTTTTTATTGTCATACTGCCTTTCCTACAAGACGGGTCTAGTGTCCGTATTTTTTGAAAACCCGCCTTGCCGGCGAGGCAGGTTGAAAATTGGAAAACAAAATTATTTCCCGTATTTCGTATTCTATTTGAATATTGATTATTGTCTCATTGAATATTTTGTATCACATGTGTGTACTTCACTACCCACTACTCACTACCCACTACTTACTTAACCTAAATACTTAGCTTGCTAACAGTTACATATAAATGTTATAATAGTCATATATGAAGCCCGTTTGCCCAATGCTAGATGAGAAAGGTTTGCCTCAAGATTTTTCTAAGAGTTTTATGTATTCTATACATCAAATGTATTTTTTGGTACAAAAGCATCTTGAACAATCTCTACTTAAGTCAAAATCAATTTCTTTTTCTCAATTTATGATTTTGGTTGGCTTCCACTGCTCAGGTTCGCTCCCCGTGTCTCAGTCTTTAATAGCAGAGCATCTTTATTTAACCGAAGCCACTGTTAGTCGTCATGTTTCAGTTTTAGTATCTTTAGGCCTTCTCTCTCGATTAGATGATAAAGAAAATCGCCGTAAGCATATTATTAAAATAACAGCTAAAGGTAAAAAAGTTTTCCAAGAAGCAGAAGTTATAATAAATACAGAGCTTAATTCTATATTCTCTGTTATTAAAGAAAAAGACAGAGAAAGTATAATGAAAAATTTCAGTGGAGTTCTATCAGTACTTCTCGCGAAGAAGTGAAAATAATTTTAATTTTATGAATAGACATTTAGAAAAAATAATTCGGGACAGTAAGGATATAAAAAATCAGTTATGGACCTGGTATAAAGAATTAACTAGACCTAAACAAATAGGAGTTGTTGCTGTTTTAATATTAATCATTGTTGTAATAGTTAGAGTGCTTATTCCCACCTCAACAGTTGCAGAGGTCGCCAATTCCCCTCGCGTTGTAAAGTTAGCATTAGTTTCAGATTTAGCTAATAATCAAGTATCTTTACCATTAATTGGTATGGTAACTTCAACTAGTGAAGCAACTATTCGTGCTGAGAGTTCAGGTAAATTAAATTATGTTTATAGAAAACTTGGTGACTATGTTTCTGCAGGACAAATTATCGCAGAATTTGAAAACTCCGGAGAAAGAGCTGTTGTTCTTCAAGCAGAAGGTGCCTATGATGCCTCTAAGGCTTCGCGTGATATTTCACGTATAAATAGTCAGACCACTAATTCTTCACTTTCTGATGTGAAAACAAATGCAATAAATGCAATTTCAAGTGCTTATATAAACATGGATGATATTATTCATGTTAAAACAGATTCTGTTTATACAAATCCTCGTAATCAAGAAGCAAAATTTAATCTTGCTGTACCGGATGCTAATTTAACTCAATCATTAGAAGCTAGTCGTGTAAAAATAGAAAAAATGTTAATTGCCCGTGAAGCAAAAAATCGCAGCATAACAGCTGGAGCTGATCTTGTGTCAGAATTAAATACAGTACAGGGAGAAGCCGAAATAATAAAATCTTATTTGGATAGTTTGGCTACTGCTTATTCAAAAGCAATACCAGATAACAATTTTTCTCAAGCATCAATTGATGCAGGGAAAACAAGTGTTGGTGGAACTCGCTTAACAATAGCCGGTACAATTTCATCAATTGTTGGAGCGAGAACTTCTCTTAATGCTAGTTTGTCTGCACAAGAAATTGCTGGTAAAACTTCAGGTAGTCAAAATGTAAATGTAACTGCATCGGATGCTCAAGTTAAACAAGCAGAAGGTGCATATAATGTGGCTCTTTCTCGTCTTGAAAAAACAGTAATAAGAAGTCCTATAAATGGAACTCTCAATTCCCTTTCGATAGAGACTGGAGATTTTGTTTCTGCTTTTACTGAAGTGGCTGTTGTTTCAAATAATGGAGCGCTTGAAGTTTTGGCTTATGTTACTGATGAAGATGCCAAGAGAGTGCAAGTTGGGAATACTGTAATTATAAATGATGCAACAAAAGGCATTGTTACTCGTATAGCGGGGGCTATTGATCCTCGTACAAAAAAGATTGAAGTTCGTATAGGTATAGTTGATAAAACAGTGTCTCTAGTTAATGGACAATCAGTTCGTTTAACTATTACAAAAGCAAAACAAGTAGTTTCTGCAACGGGTGGACCAATCAAAATACCCTTGTCAGCTTTAAAATTGACACCTAAAGGTACTTTTGTATTCACATTAAGCGCTACTAGCTCTTTAATTGCTGTGCCAGTTAAAGAAGGTGCAATTATGGGTGAAGAAATACAAATCCTTTCAGGACTAACAGGAAATGAATCCATAGTAATAGACGCTCGCGGTCTAAAAGAAGGCGCTATCGTCTCCATTACCCCGTAATTAGAATGTATTGTATTCGCATTTACTACCTACTACCCACTACTTACTATCTACTACCTCTATGCACAATCTCTGGATATTTTTTTTAAAGAAAAGAGCCTTCACATATTTGTTGATGAGTGTACTTATTGCAACTGGACTTTTCTCTCTTATATCTATTCCAAAAGAGTCATCACCGGAAGTCGTTATTCCAGTTGGAGTTGTCTCCACTGTATTACGTGGAGCTTCTGCCGAGGATACAGAAAAATTAATTACAGATAAATTAGAAAGTGAAATTGGTAATGTAGAAAATATTGATAAAATAACTTCTTCCTCTCGCGAAGGCGTTTCTATTATCACTGCACAATTTAATGCTAGTGCAAATATTGATAAATCTATTCAAGATTTAAAAGACGCAGTTGATCGTGTTAAAGGAGAGTTACCAACGGATGCGACAGAACCAGTAGTAACAAAAATAAATTTCGCGGACCAGCCGATGATTATAATGTCTATATCAGAAGATTTATCCCCTGCTGGATTAACTGAGCTTGGAGACGATTTAAAAACTGAATTAAAAAAAGTTGAAGGTGTTTCAAAAGTTGAAATTTCAGGAACTCGTAAGCGCGAGATACAAGTTGTTGTTAAAAAAGCAGAACTCGCAAATTATGGCCTAAGCCTTAATCAAGTTATTGGTGCAATACAAGGAGCAAACGCATCTTTTCCAATCGGAAGTATTACAGTTGCTGACATTGATTATCCAATTAAATTTGCTGGCTCAATAGAAAATGCAATTGAAATTCCTGATATAACCATTCAATCTTCAAATGGAGTGCCAATCTATTTAAGAGATATTGCTTTTATTGCTGATGGTCTTGCTCAGCCTACAACATATTCAAGAATTTCAGTAAACGGCGCACCATCCGAGAATGCTCTTACACTTAATATTTATAAAAAATCTGGTGGAGATGTAACAAAAATTTCTAAAGCAGTTATCGATAGAATTGAAGAATTAAAAGCAACAAAATTAGCTGGTGCAAAAGTGGTAACTTCATTAAATTCTGGAGATCTTGTAAAAAAAGATTTAACAGAACTTACAAAAACTGGACTTGAAACTGTGGCACTTGTTATGCTCATGCTTTTCTTAACAATTGGTTGGAGAGAATCTCTTGTTGCTGGATTATCTATTCCCCTTTCATTTGTAATTGCTTTCACGGGACTTTATCTTTCTGGAAATACAATCAACTTTATGTCTTTGTTTTCATTAATTCTCGCAATTGGAATTCTTGTGGATTCTGGTATCGTGATGGCCGAAGCTATACACACGCGTATTAAAAAATATGGCACCGCCGAAGGTGCCGCTATTGCCTCAATTAAAGAATATTCTTGGCCCCTTATTGCAGGGACAATGACAACCGTTGCAGTATTTGCCCCACTATTTTTCCTTTCCGGTATTGTTGGTAAATTTATATCTTCAATTCCATTTACACTTATTTTCGTTTTGATTGCATCTATTGTAGTTGCGTTAGGTTTTGTCCCACTTCTTGCAATTCTTTTAACTAAAGAACATAAAAATAAATTTGAAGATGCTCAAGAAATTTGGTCTGTAAAAATACAAGATTGGTATAAAAATTTTCTTGGAAAAATATTAGATAATAGAAAAACCCAAAATAGATTTTTCTTAGCACTTGGTCTTGGATTTGTTATTGCTGTTGCTATGCCGATTACGGGGCTACTTAAAGTTTCATTTTTCCCACAAGATGATCAAGATTATGTTTTCGTTTCTATTGAAAGAAATCAAGGTACTCCACTTACAAAAACAGATATTTCTGTGCGAGAAGTTGAAGAGATTTTATACAACAGTTCATACATAGAATCTTTTGTAACAACAGTTGGTGGAAGCTCAGCATTAGCAGGAGGAGGTTCTGGTAGTACTTCTGGTTCAAAACTTGCGAATATAACAGTCATGCTTCCAAAAGGTCATGACCTTTCTTCAACCGAAGTTGTGGAAAAGTTACGAGTAGAATTAGCCCCAGTTACTTCAGCAGAGGTAAAAGTTGATCAAGGAAATAATGGACCACCAAGCGGTGATCCAGTTGTAATAAGATTTTCTGGGGATAGTCTAGAGGAAATAGGAGAGGCTATCAATAAAGCTGAATCTATTTTAAATGGTATTGAAGGCACTCAAGACGTTAATACTTCTGTAAAAGATGATGGTACACAATTTGAAATAGGAATAGATAGAATAAAAGCTTCACAAGTTGGATTATCAGCTTCTTCAGTCGCTCAACTACTCCGCGCGTCTGTCTCTGGTGTGTCAGCAACAACAATAAAAAAGAATGGAACAGATATTGATATAGTTGTTAAGACTGACCTTAATCCCCTTTTTATAAATCCAGAAGATACAATCAAAACAAATCTTGATAGTATTAAAAATATTCCGGTTGTAACACCCACTGGCACAATTATTTTGGGTTCTATTCTTACTACAAAAGTTTCTGAATCACGAGCCACTATTAGTCATGAAGATCAAAAACGTACAGCCACTGTAACGAGCAAATTAACGAAAGATGGTAACGCTGTTGTCATTACTAATGAATTTAAAAAACACGAGAAAGAATTAAATCTGCCAAGTACTGTAGAGATAAAATATGGAGGAGACAATGAAGAAATAAATAAAACTTTTAAAGAAATGGGATTAGCATTGCTTGCGGGTATGGCAGGAATGTTAGCCATTCTTGTGCTTGAATTTAATTCATTCAGATATTCATTTTATTTGTTATTCACTATTCCATTGTCCTTAATTGGTGTATTAGGTGGTCTTACAATAACTGGTCAAGCATTGTCATTCTCATCAATGTTAGGACTTATTGCCTTAGCTGGAGTTATTATAAATCATGCAATTATTTTGCTTGATTCTATTTTAAGAAAACTAGAAAAGGAAAGAGAGTTGAGGGAAACTGGACAAGAACATAGTAATCTTCGCAATGTAATTGTTGAAGCATCTGCTGTGCGCTTGCGTCCAATTTTCTTAACAACTATTACAACTGTTGTTGGAATGATACCACTCGCTGGAGTTTCTGCCCTCTGGGGACCATTAGCATTCGCCATTATGTTTGGATTATCTTTCGCGATGATATTAACCCTTATTCTTATACCGGTATTTTTCTATAGATACCCGGGGAAGAAGTATGGGGATATGAAATAGTTTCAAAAATAGTTTCAAGTTTTTAGTTTTTAGTTTCCAGTTAAAATACATAAATTTGACTTTGTGCCAGTAAGATTATAGAGTTACTTTGTCAGCACCTTCGACACTCATTTAACAATAGGAGAATTAGGATGAAAAACACATTTAACCACCAACTCGATGGAACATTGTTGGTTTTGGCCAACATTCTTTTCATTGTGGTAGTTTTTGTACCATTTGTTGTACTGATGACTTTCTTGAATCCAGTCACAACGGCGTATTACCTTATCGCCGGAACCATCTATGCTTTGTGGCGTAACAAAGACTGGGGTATTGATTGCCTTTTTGGCATCATCATCTACTTCTGGGCATGGAAATACGATCTTTCCACTTTCACCGCTTGCTCTGGCATTGGTCTTTGGTTTATTGGTCTTATTGGATCACTTCGGAAATGAAGTTGACGCCAAAAGTTACCAGAACCAACAAAAAGTCCGCCCATCGTTGGCGGCTTTTTTTATTTCTATCTAAAATCTAATTTATCGGGTTAATTAACATTTAGTGT
>DOZK01000034.1 GCA_003518045.1 Candidatus Nomurabacteria bacterium | reverse complement strand
ACACTAAATGTTAATTAACCCACAATTTTTAATTTTTAATGAGATGCAACACAAAAGCGTTGCCTACGGCAACGCTTTTGTAACTATAATCTAAAGTCTAAAATCTAATGTCTACTATCTAGTCAAAACTTCTGCTTCTCCTTCTGTAATTAAAATCGTATGCTCAAAGTGAGCGGAGTTTTTATGGTCAGCTGTAGTAAAAGTATATCCATCGTCTTCCAAAATTACATCATGGGTCCCCATATTTACCATTGGCTCAAGAGCTAAAACCATTCCAGGAACTAATTTCGGTCCTTTTATTCCATCATCAAAGTTTGGAACATAAGGTTCTTCGTGTACTTTGTAACCCACACCATGGCCTGAAAGAATTTTTACAATTCCGTATTTTTTAGGAATAGATTTTTCTATTGCTTTGGAAATATCGTTTACATAAGCGCCACATTTTGCAGCTTTTATACCAGCATAAAGTGAAGCCTCTGTAACTTCTAGTAACTTTTTATTTTCCTCTGATATTTTTCCAACCGCAACTGTGCGTGCGCTATCTGAAATCATACCTTTATGATTAATTCCTCCATCAATTCCAACAATATCCCCTTCTTGTAAGACTCTACCACCTGCAATACCATGTACCACTTCATTATTTACAGAGATACAAATATTCCCTGGGTAAGCATATGATGCACCAAATGGTTTGTAATTAAGAAATGCAGATTTATCTCCACCTTCAGTAATTTTCTTATAAACAAAATCATCTATGTCTTTTGTGGTAATACCCGGCTTAATCATTTTTTCTGTCTCATCTAAAACACAAGAAAGTCGCTTACATGACTCACGTAAGTTTTCTAAATCTTTCCCTTTTTTTAGTTTAATATCGTATTTCATAGTTTCAAGTTTCCAGTTTTTAGTTTCCAGAAAAAATACAAAAGTTCATGTGTCATTCCCGCGAAGGCGGGAATCCAGTGTTATTAACCTGGATTCCCATTTTCATGGGAATGACACATACAAAAATACTTATTTTTTGGACTCAAAAAGACGGTAACCTCCTTCTTTATATTGCTTTAAAGATAAATTAATACTCTTCTTTGTATTTTCACTTAAAATCATATCTACACTATACAGAATTAAACAGTTAAATCAAGTTTTCGAGTTTAGAAATCAATTCAGCGTGAACTTGCTCTACTGTTTGTTCACCATTAACACGGATGAATGAAACTGATGAATCTTTTTCATACAAATCAACACATGGTATCACATCATCTTGGAACCATTTCATTTTTCTTTTCATAGCTTCCAAATCTTTGTCATCTTCACGTCCGCGGGACATGAGTTTATCTGTTGCCCAAACCTCAGACACATCAAGATATATCACCGTTGCCTTACCATAACCGTAATATGGAATAGCTCCTCGTAATGCTTCCATCTCAACAGGTCTTCGTGGTGAACCATCAATAATCAAAGTTTCATTTCCTTTGAGAGTTTTAATCAAGTTATTCGTCCATGCCCATATTGCAATAAATTCAGGAGGGAGACCTCCTTGATTTACTATTTCACGAGCAATAGATGCGGTGTAGCTGTCACTTTGAATAAATGCACGAAATTCTCCACCGGTTGTAGAATGAACAATGTTTTCTACCCCTTTACCTTCAAGATATTTCATAAAAAGGTCTATTTGTGTTCCTTTTCCACTACCTGATCTCCCCAACATGATATATATTTTCTTTTCCATTGATAAATACTAACATTTTAGACAGTTTGTAGCTAGTGGTTTGTAGTAGATACAAAAACAACCTTCAGTTATATTTTTTAATAAACATCATTGTGGTTACCTATATCGATAAGATAAATATATTCGTCATCAAAGTAAAACAATACTCTTATATCAAAAGTAACTTTGGCTGAATAATATTTCTTTAGTTCACCTGAGAGTTTATGTGTCGATAGTTTAGAATCGAAAACATTTTCTTTTAAAATTTCTAAAACTTTTATAGATTTCTCTTCTAATTCCTTGTTATTTTTAATAATCTTTTTGAATTGCTTGTGAAAAGAATTATCATAAAGAATCTCTCTTTTCTTCATATTATTATTTTAAAAGACTTTTGATATTCTTAAGTACTTTAAAATTGCCTGTTGCAAAATTCTTTTCTGCTTCTCCTATACGCAATAAAAGCAACTGCTTCTTGGCAATTTTTATCAAAGATTCTAAATCTCTAGTTGTGGTCTTTATTTCTTTTAAAGTTGTTGTAGTCATATCGTTATTGTATCAGAATTTCCTAAAAAAATTAACTATATTTAATAAGCAAGAAGAATACTAGTAAGTTGCTAAAACGATTATATGACCCAAGATACGAGAAGAGCGCATATTTTTGGAGGAAGTCGTACTTAAGTGTACGGCGACCGACAAAAATATGCGCTCGACAAAGTAGATTGGGTTAAAGAATCGTTTTAGTATTCGCGCATGGATAACTGAGCATCAACTTTTTTGATAAGGTCAAGCACCACCGAAATCGCAATCAAAAGAGAAGTTCCACCAACTTGTATTGCAGTTAGTCCTGTTAGAGCTTGAACAATAACTGGAAGCACGGCAACTAATCCTAAGAACACTGCGCCGAAAAGTGTAATACGAGCAAGCACATAACCAATATATTCAGCAGTAGCCATTCCTGGACGAAATCCTGGGATGAAAGCCCCATTTTTTTGTAAATTATCTGCTGTCTTTTCTGGGTCAAACATTACAGCTGTATAGAAGTAAGTAAACATTACGACGAGAAGGAAATAAAGTCCTCCGTATACCCATTGATTAGCTAATGCTGAGTTAACACTTCTAGCTACTGATTGTAAAACAGTATAAGATGATGTCGCAAATAATTGACCAAGTAATTGTGGAAAAAGAAGAATTGAAATAGCAAAAATAATCGGAACAACTCCTGCTTGATTAAGACGAAGTGGAAGATAAGTAGAATTTGTCATAGTAGCTGATGCTCCCATTCTTGCCTGACGCGCATAAGTTACTGGAACCGGTCTCTCTGCTTCTGTAACATAAACAATTCCTGCAATAACAACTAAGGTAAGAACTGTTAATGCTACAAGCATTGGAATTTGTGATACGTCAAAGTTTACAAAGAATTGGCCTAAACTTTGTGGGAGAGCGGCGACTATACCTGCGAAAATAATAAGGGAAACTCCATTTCCAATACCATGTTCGTTAATTTGTTCACCTAGCCACATCATAAGCATTGTTCCTCCTGTTACTATAATAATATTTCCAAGTAGAGAAGATGTTGTCAATTGTGAAATAGCATTCTGACGTTCAAGAAGTGTAATAAGAGCGAAGCCCTGAAGAATAGCTAGAGGTAGAGTAAGCATACGACCGTATTGTACGAATTTTCTGCGACCCATGTCTCCTTCTTCTTGATACATTTCCTTTAGGCGAGGTGAAAGTACTGTCATCAATTGCATAATAATAGAACCTGTAATGTATGGTCCAACTCCGAGCATCACTATAGAAAAAGCAGAAAGTCCTCCGCCTGCGAAAATATTTAGCAATCCAAAGAAATTATTGTTCTGTAAGAACTGTGCGAGATTTTCTGTACTTACTCCCGGAATAGGAATAGCCGCAAGCAAACGAGTAATAATAAGAACAAAGAATACGAACAAAATGCGATTACGCATTGACCTGTCAGAGAAAATAGCCTTTATTGTTTTCATAATTTGACTATTATACCATATAAGTTTCTGTTAAAACAGCTTAATTTGGAAAGTATTTTTAACAGAAACTTATCGCAGACCACGCAGACTTTACGCAGAAAAAGCAGACTAAATACAAATACGTGGATTTAGGGTATAGGAAATACAAAAAGTGGCGCCCAAAGGGCGCCACTTTTTGTATTTATACTGTATCTTAAAAAGGAAGATTTTAGATGCAGTACGAGGAGTCTAGGAATTTTTCAAAGGAGACGTACGAGGTAGTACGTTGACTGAGAAAAATTCCGTAGCGACGAAGTAATGCGCTAAAATATTACTTTTTCTAAAAAGTCAGAAACTGCTTTAGGTGCGAGGCGAAAAGAATTTTTATAAGGAGACGTACGAGTAGTACAGCGACGAAATAAAAATTCTTTTCAACAAAGCAGATGAAGTGATTTATGCCTTTTTAACTTTTTTGGCTGGAGCCTTCTTAGCTGCAGCCTTCTCCACCTTCGCTGTTTTCTTAGCATCTGACTTTGCTTTTTGTCCGATTGAGTGTTCAGTTGTCATAACTAAAGCTATAACTTCACCTCCAACTTTTTCAATCTTTTCTTTTGCGGTATCAGATACAGCACATCCCTCAACTTTTACTTTAACTGTGATTTCGCCAGTTCCTAAAATTTTAACTTTAGGAAACTTTCCGAAAACATTAGGAATTAATCCTTTTGCAAGTAATGATGTTGGATTAACTGTGTCCCCTCCAGCAAAAATATTAAGTGCATTAACATTTACCACAGCTTCTGGGCCACGATAGAATACTGACACTGAGCGGTTCTTTCCATGACCTCTCAATTTTGGAAGTTTCTTGATGATATCACGCATAGCAGGACGAACTCTGTGTCCAGCACGAGCAGTCTGTCCCTTTCCTCCTTTTCCAGAAGTTTTTCCGCGCGTTCCACCACGACCAACTAATTTACTTTTTTTATGCGCGTGTTCGCGTCTTATTTCGTGTATTTGCATAGTGGTTTATTTATTTTCTGTTACTACTGCTTCTACAACAGCCTCTGGCACTTTCGTAGCAGGAACTGGTGCTTCACCATGACGATATGCAAGACTTTCTAATGCCTTCATTGTTGCACGTGCATTGTTTAATTTATTCTTTGTTCCAGAATAAAACTTTGCAGTAACATCATTTAATCCAGCAAGAGCTAGAATTGGGCGAGCAGAAGATCCAGCGATTAATCCACGTCCTTTGTTAGGCATAATCATCACTTCAGCTGATTTAAACTTTGCTGTAACATCGTGAAGTAATGATTTATTCTTTGTAAGACGAAGCTGAATCATGTTTTTCTTTGCTGACTTCAAAGCTTTTTCAATTGCAACTTGAGTATCAAGTGCTTTACCAGTTCCTAGTCCGATACGACCATTTCTATCTCCTGCAACAATTGCTACAGAAAGAGAGAAACGACGTCCACCAGAAACCACACGAGTTACTCGACGAATACTAATAGTTTTACTATCAAATTCCGGCTTCTCACGTGGAGCGCGTGGTCTACCACCAGTGCGTCCTCCTGGACGACCACCTTTTCCACCACGATTACCACCGCGGTCAGCGCCACGCTCTACTCTTTCGTGAGCAACTGCAACATTTCCTGTCGCTACCGTTGCTTCTTTTACAGGCACAGCTTCAGCTACTACTTCAGCCACAACTGGAGTATCAACTACAGGTGTTTCAACTGGCGTAACTTCTACTATTTCTTCCGTTGTTTTAATTTCTTCTGTCATATATTTTAAAATAGATTTAGAAAACAAGACCTGCTGATCTAGCTCCGTCAGCTAATGCCTGTACTCGACCACGGTACGAGAACCCGCCACGATCAAAAACGACCGTAGTAATTTTTTTATCTTTTGCAGAGACTGCAAGTTTTTCGCCAACTTTCTTTGCTCGTTCTAGCTTTGCCATCTTGTCAGTCAAGCCAAGATCAGATGCTGATGCTAAAGTTATTCCTTTCACATCATCAATAAGTTGTGCATACATATAGCGGTTTGAACGAAAGACTGCTAGTCTTGGGCATTCCGCTGTACCTGTTACTCGAGAACGAATTTTTTTGTGAAGACGCTCTCTTTTTTCTGCTTTAATGTTTGTTTTCATATATTTATTAAAGATTATGCAGACTTCTTGCCTTGCTTACGACGTACAACTTCATCACTATAACGAATACCCTTTCCTTTATATGGTTCAGGTTTCTTCATTTGACGAACTTGGTTTGCAAAGAGTCCGACAGCCTCTTTATCAATACTAGAAATAGTAAGTGAACTCTTTTCTGCAGTTACAGTTACGCCTTCTGGAATCTTCATAATTACTGGATGAGAAAATCCAAGAGAAAGATTTAAATCACTTCCCTTAACATCCCACTTAAATCCAACTCCTTCTACTAAAAGTTTCTTTTCAAATGGAGTAACCACACCTGCTATCATGTTTTTGACATGAGACATATATGTTCCCCAAAGTGAACGAGAAAATTTGTCATTACGACGAGGTTCTGAAGTAATTATATTGTTTTCATTTTTGAAAACAATTTCATCACGAAGATCTCTTACGAGTTCCCCTTTCGGACCTTTCACACGTACAGCATGGGCATCGAAAGTAACTTCGACACCTGCTGGAATACTCAATTGTTGTTTTCCTATTCTGCTCATACGTTTTTTGTTACCAGATTTTAAATAATATTTCGCCGCCGACCATTTCCTTGCGGGCTTCTTTTCCTGTAATAATACCTTTTGGTGTTGAAAGCACCACAGTACCGTGACCGTATTTAACAGCTGTAATTTCTTTTACACCTGTGTAAACACGCTTTGAAGGCTTTGATACTCTTTCCACGCCATTTATACGTGGACTTTTATCTTTATATTCCAAAACCACTTCAACAATTGGCTTGATGCCACCAGATACGATGAAAGTTTTGATATATCCTTCTTTTTTAAGTAATTCAAGAACCGCCCCTTTCATTTTTGAATGAGGAAGGGTAACACTTGTCTTTTTTACAAGACCAGCGTTTTTAATCCCGTTTAACATGTTTGCTAGAGTGTCCATAATGTTTTTTATCTATAGTGTGCTTGATATAACTACCAAGAAGACTTTGTAATACCCGGGATCATACCTTCATTTGCAAGCTCACGAAAGCAGATACGACATAGACCAAAATCACGCATAAATCCGTGCTTTCGACCACATTTAAAGCAACGAGAAACTTTACGAGTGCTGAATTTTGGCGTCTTATTGCTACGTGCAATAGTTGATGTTTTTGCCATTGTTGAATTCTAGGGTTTAGGGTATAAGATTTAGAGTTTAGTTAGACTAAACACCAAATCAAATACATTTTGATAATTTCTGTCTGAATATCACGTGTGTATGCGTAAATTTAAGGCTTTTACCTAAAACTTACGGAGAAACACGGATTACAATACAGCCCAGTAATACTAACATGAAAAGTCCATAAAGTCCATAAAGTTGAAAGTCCTTAAAGTAAATGCAAATACGGAACGGCCGCTTCGCGGCCGTTCCGTATTTACTTTTCCCTCTCCCTTAGTCTAGTAAAAGGGAAATTTTAGATGAAATACGAGGAGCTTAGTAATTTTTAAGAGAAGGCGTACATATAGTACGACGACTCTTAAAAATTACGTAGCGACCCGCCGGCCGGCCGAGGCAGGCAAAGTAGTTCGCTAAAATTTACTTTTTACTTACAACTCTCTGCTTTAATAGCTGAACGTGTGAAATCAAACACCATCCCCGTTACCGGTAATCCTTTAGAGGATTGATAGGCTTTCACTGCTTCTACTGTCTTGTCTCCATAGAAAGATGTAGGGGTATCTGTGAGGAGTCCTCTTGATACTAGGAAGCTTTGGAGATTCTTTACATTGTTATCTTCATAGCCTCTGTGCATGTTGTAAGGTAGGTTTGTACAAGATACATTAGATATATAGTCTCCTAATACTACTGGTTTTTGAGAAGAAGGGTTTAGGAAAGATACAGGGTTTGTACAGTTAAATGACATTGGGGAATTAACTAGGAGTACTGGTTCTGTCGCTTGTTTACCTGATGTATCTACTCCATGAGAATATGAGTATACGGTGTGATTACCAGGGGTTAAGTTTGGTATTTGATAATTATAACCATGATTACCTCCAGGAAGACCGAAGTATTGGTTAACATCTGTTCTAGACCCTGTAGTTACTCCTGCATTAAATCCAGTTCCTGACCCAGCTGGTCCATCAACGTAAAGATTGATTTCTGTTGAGGCTAAGGAGTTATCTGCGTCATATGCCCAACCACTTACATTTCCACATGAACCTACTGGACCAGAAGAGGCACTATCAATTACTCCTGTTGGTTTGTTGTTAGATGTGCCTGGGGCAATAGTTACTGGGGCTTGCCAACAAGACTTTCTTCCTTCTTTGTATCCATAAGAATCCCAATGTTCCTTAGCGCCCACTCCTGCTGTTTTAACGTCTGGCGCATAGTAATAATAGTAAGCTGTTGGGTCAGAACAAGTTGGAGTAACTACACAAGATGCTGTGGCGTTACAAGTTCTTGTGGTAGCCGCTCCAATGCAAAATCCATTACCTCCTGTACACAATGCGGTTTGTGTTGATTGTGCTTGGCCACAGACGTTTGGGCAATCAGAAGGGAAAGAATAGACTCCTGTGGCTTGTGTTGCAGTAGTTAAACATGCTTGCTGAGTATCAAATGTTTGTAATCCTTGATACATATACGAACCACAGAATTGTTTTTGTGAACAATCTTTATTTGTATTATCAATCCAATAACGATTAGAACATGTTGTAACTGGCGCTGGCAAAACAACAATATTCAAGAAACCACTTTTATTTTTTTGTGCATCATTAGAGACTCTTAATTTATACATATTACCAGCTTTTAGATTAAAGGATTGCCAGACATTTGGAATAAAAGTGAATAGTAATTTCGTGCCATCTCCATTTACATCACTATAATTTACCCCCGAAGCTCCAAGATCTATTCCATCTTTGAAAAATTCAACTTGAAGATTATTATTTATGAACTTTAAATTAGTCCCATAAATCGTAACTGTGGTATTTGATCCCTCCTCTATTTGAGATTGAGAAATAGATGTAATAGATGGTGTAATATCTACTGAATTATTTACAGTAACTGTAACTGTTTTTTTTATATTTCCGCCTGTCGAATTATTACAAGAAATTTCATAGATAGAAGTTACAGTAGGAGAAACAGTTACGCTACCACTTGGTTTACCATTAGCATACGTATTCCCCATCCAGTCTAAATCATTACCATTCACAGAATTTGCCATACAAGAAGTTGTCCCTAGAGATTCCCAAGAAATAGTAGAAGACTGCCCTTGATTTATAGTTGTCGGATAAGCAGAAATTGAAACCGTTGGTGAGAACACAAAACTTCCATCTCCTTTAGTTGTATACGAATTCATTGGGAAGTTTACAAGATTATCACCCGTGTATAAAACATTTCCTCCAATAACATCCTTCCAAGTAAAATTTGATGGGACAAGGCTTGAGGAAACCGTAGGTATTAACCCCGCTTGGGCCTTTCCATTCACCCTTGCATAAACTGAAAATGTTGTAGCCTGACCAGCTCCAATTTCATAAGGAGAATAAAAGTTTATATATTTTACGCTTCCATCATAACCGTTTTCATTGGTTACTATTGGAGTGTTTCCGCTAAGAACTCGAAACGTATCATAAGAAACATTTGTAATTCCCGAAGAAGATAATGCTAGTCCTATACTTGATAGTGAAATCTTTCCATTGACATCCGCTGTAACTGTAAACTCCCCTATTTTATTTTCAATACCAAGAATTAATGGAGAAGCTCCAACGACTGAACCCAAAGTTACTGTTGGTCTTGAAGCAACAAGTGTCATACCATTTGAAGAAACTGGTGTTGTGTTAGTTATTACTTGACCACTTCCTGAAGTAGCCTCAATATAATTAAGTTTTAACCCTACATTTGAAACACCTGAATTAAGATAACCCCCACTTGTTGAATACTGAAATCCTGAGAACTTAACTGTTACAGGAATATCAACACCAGTTGAAGAAACTGGAATGTTTAGTCCCGATATAATTGTTATTCCTTGACCATCTGCAAACCGTCCCGTAATACCGTTAACTGTAATACTCTCAATTGCATCTTGCCCTCCTGCTACAAATCTAAGCTCGCGAACTGTCGCGTTTGTCCCTGCCTGTGTAGTTGCAAGTCTATATGTTGCAATACCAAAAGTTGAACCACCTATCACATATTGACTAGCTGGAGAGTTTTGTGAAAGAACAGGATTAGCGAGTGAAGATGCTGAAGAAGTAACAGGAACACCATCCGTTGAAGTTATTCCATCGGCTGACATATTAGCAACTACAGATCCTGTCGATGCCCCAGCAATATCTGCATAAATATCAACAGTAGGACTTGCGTTAGCACCAATACCCCAACTTACTGGAAAATTATTTATTCCCTGCGTAGGATTACCTATGGGCGTAGATAGTGTCATTTGCGAGTCGACCATAAGTCTAAGATTAGAAAGATTTGTTACTGAATATCCTGACAGACTTAAATTTACAGCTATATTAGATAAATGTTCCTGGCCGTTTGAATTATTTTTTATCATAAATGATCCAATTTTCACATTTGCTGTATTCGGAGAAACTGTTTGAGCTGTAAATCCTGAGTTTTTTGTAACAGATACAGCTGATGAATTATTTGAAGACTTTGTAACATTAAGCACTCCGCTTATTCCTTGGTGGACAATGCCTGTTGATGGATCTGTAGCTTCAACAAATATATGATAATATCCCGCTGGTGGAAGATTTCCAACAAAACGAGAAGATAACTGTGACCAAGGTACTCCAGCATTTAGTTGATACCCACCATTAGCACTAGTTACTACATTAACTCTTTCAATATCCCATGAATGCATACCGTCTTTACTTTTTAGTTGAACCGCTAGATTAAGAAATTTACCAGCAACAACTTCTGGATATGTCCACTTTATAATTTTACCAGCATCTCCAATATCCCATGTCTCGCAAGGTTTATTATCAGAGTCGCAAGCTGTTGGTGAAGAAACTGCTATATCTCCGACGGTTGTTGGTGTATTTGTTGCCCCACCACTATTAAAATTAAAACTAAAATTATTACTTGCTCCTTTGTTTGTTGAAATTTGAACAATATAACTATTTCCTGAAACTAGATTAAAATCGGATGGATTAAAGAAAATACTTCTACCAACAACAGAATTATCTGCAGAAGAGTAGTTTAGGCCTTCTGATAAAAGAACTTTTGTTATACCATTAATGGTTACATTATTTGAATTTTGTGGAAAACGTGATCCATTAATAAAACAAACACCGACTTTTGAAGTACAGTCAACACTGTTTATATATGGAGAAGTTTCCCCAATAATTGTCACATAATTTCCATCTTTAGAGGAAATAATATTTCGGTTACCTAAATTGCTTTTATTCTGTTCATTCATGAGAGCATACGGTACAGTATGATATGACCCAGCAAACATTAGTTTTGGGTTAAATGTCTGATATAAATTAAATACCGCGGAGGCCCCAGCTGGAATAACCCAATAATCACCTTTATCATAAGCATTCTGACTTGAAACAACCAAATTACTTATACTTACTCCCCCGTTACCGTTACCATTATCAGCAATTAAAGCAAAAAGACTAAAATAAAGTGCACTAGAAGGCCATACTGACGCGGTTGGTTTAACCACATTTAAATCAGTATTCCCTGCTGTTACTTTTACTGTTGCCTTTGCTATTAACTCAGCCTCTTTATTATTTGAATAGGCAAGTTTTAATGATGGGCCACTAATAACAAGTGCAGTCGGATCGTTTGAAGGAACTGACGTGGTCGAACACTGCTCTTCATGCCATCCACAATTAGTATCTCTCTGCATAGAAGAACCGTCTGGACACAATCTCATTTCTTGAGTACACGCTCTCCTTTCTCCACCAGAACATGCTTGCCCTGTGGTAATGCTATATCCAGAAAGTGAATAACACCCAGGTAAAAATTTAACCTGAACTCCGTTAGATGGATCTGTTGCTGGTATTTCAACTGGATATTCTCCGTTACAACTAATGTCCTTAATCAAAGCTCTAGTCATTTGACCTACATATCCATAGGCAAGTAAATTATTTTGCTTTTGAAAAGTTTTTACGGCATTAAAAGTTAAAGCCCCAAAATATCCAGTTGGGTCGCTGGTAAGAAGTCCTTGTTCTTGAAGGAAGGACTGCAGGTCAGAAACTTCTCCATTGGAGTTTGAATCTTTTGATTGTTTATAAGCTAAGTTATTTTGTAAATCTACACACGATGACCCGACTGATGGTAACGGTGTATCTCCAACCACTTGAGCAGATACAAAAGAAAAACAAGCACTTAATAAAAGAGTCCCAATAATATATTTTTTCATATGAATTTAGTATAGCACCACCTCGCCCCCCCCCTAAATTATTATAGACATTTATCCCCATAAATTAGTTAAAAAACAAAATGTCTTCGAAAGGCTTTTGTGTTTTCTATAAAGAACTTTCTTTAAACTTTAATCTGTTAACCATCTGATATACTGACACAATGCTAAAAATCTTAAAACCAACCGCAAAAATTATTATAATAATTTTTGCAATAATTGGCTTCATTCTTTGTTTTGGATATATTGCTATTAGAACTGGTCTAACAAAAACAGAAGGTAAAATAGATATTCAAACAAAGAATTTTATAAAAAGTGAAGATATAAAAAAAGAGACTTACGCCACTTTCCCCTTAGCCCACAGCCCTGAATGGATAGCTTTTAGACAAGCTGTTATAAAAGACAAAACTATAATAGAAAATGTCTCTAAGAAAACAGGTATTTCTGGAAGACTTCTAGTTGCTATTTTAGTTCCAGAACAAATGCGATTATTCCATAGCGAAAGACCACTTTTTAAACAAGTTTTTGAGCCATTAAAAGTTCTCGGTAGCCAAAGTCAATTCTCTTGGGGAATATTTGGTATCAAAGATGAAACCTCACGTGCTATTGAAAATCATTTAACAGATAAGGCCTCCCCTTTCTATCTCGGTCCATCATTTGAGAAATCTCTTTCTTTCACAAATCCAAATGAAAGCGACCAAGAACGTTTTACTCGTATCATTGATGAGGACAATCATTTGTATTCATATTTATATACAGCAATTTATGTATTACAAATAGAAACACAATGGAAAAAAGCAGGTTTTCCAATTGATGATAGACCAGAAATTATTGCCACACTTTGGAATGTAGGTTTTGAGAAATCAATACCAAAAGTAAACCCCTCCTCTGGAGGCTCAGTTCTTGATATCGGAGATAAACAATATAGCTTTGGTGAAATGGCTAAATTATTTTATTATTCAGATGAGATGATAGAAGTATTTAATATAGCAAAAAGTAATTAGTAATTAGTAATTAGGTGGAAGTCTATTTCATACATAAATACAAAACAAGCGAGCCTTCGGCTCGCTTGTTTTGTATTTTATTATTAACAATAACTCACCAATTCATTCTATTTCTAAAGAAATTGGATGCAGTACGCGGAGCCTAGTAATTTTTAAGAGAAGGCGTACATATAGTACGACGACTCTTAAAAATTACGTAGCGACAAAGTAATGCGCCAATTTCTTTTGAAATTACCAAGAGAATGGTTCTGGGTTAACAGTAACAGTAGTCCTAGCAGAACCCGCCACTGCTCCAATTGAATTAATAGCTGTTATTTCAAATATAACATCCTGACGATACCAAGTTGTATTTTTAATTCTAGCTGGTATTTCTTGCTGGAAATTATTTGTATAAATCGGCATTGAGAAATCCTGTCCACATGGAACTCCTGCAATACTTACTTCTACATTATTTACACAGATAGCACGAATCTTAAATGAATACTGCGCGTAATTATTATATGAATAATTAGGTGTAGGAACATTCACATAAAGCCTGAAAGCTTCAGCTGAGTTAACTGGTGTCTTACTTCCTACAATACTTACTTGAGCAACCCCATAATGTGGACGCTTAATTGTAATTGGAGAAACAGCAGCACGGAAAGTAGAAGTAACACCTGCTATATCAGTAATAGGTGTAGTTATAACAATACTAAATGACCCAGTATTAAATGAACCAGTATTATTGCTATCACAAGTTCCTGAACAAACGGTGTCTAATATTTCTTTTGTAAGAACAAATGAAGCAGAATTTGTAGAAGTTACAGCAACTACTTTATTTATTCTTGAAGAATTATTTTCAAGAAGGATTTGATACTGAGAAACATTTAAATTACTTGTAGTCCAAGCTAAATTAACAGTATCTCCTTCATTATAAAGACTATTTGTAAGTGGAGAAGTAATTGTAAGAACGCCTGACTTCGGAACAATTCCATATGTGTAGCCAGTATAAGGACTATAGATTATATTAGTGCTTTGTATTTGAGTTTGGGTTGTAGCTGGAAGACCATTAAATGCTGGAATAGAATTATTATTTACAGTATTTATTGCCTGACCATTCATGGGAACATTCACAGCTAAATTAGCTACTGGAGATGTTGCAATTGCAACATTAGACACGACTTTAACAGTAGTTGGGGGATTATTGTATAGTGATGGATTAGCAGGATTAGGTGATACAACTTTTACAAACGGATCAAATTTATCTACATAAGTAATACCAGATGAATAGCTGTATGGTGAATAGTCATAAGAATTATATGACATTGATTCCCCTCTTACATCGTTATCACAAAGTCTTTCATTTATAGCATTACGTGTAGCTGGGCCAACATATCCAGTAGGATAAATAGCATTATCTATTTGAAAACGCTTAAGCGCTGACTTTGTAGATGGTCCAAAGTAGCCATTTGGTTGTACATATAAATAACCACCTTGACTTAACATACTTTGAAGTACAAAAACTTCATCATTTTCAGAACCTGAAACTAAATTACTTGTAATTTGTGTGTTGCATTGTCTTATAGGTGTTTGGTCGAAGTACGCTGCAGATGCAAAAACCGCAGACGATGCTAAAATCCCAAAAAACCCTAATACTGATATAATCTTTTTCATGGCCCAATCCTACACTATTTTTAATAATTTGTCAAGGCCTAAAACAGCTTATAATTTATGGAGTTTTTTGGTAAATTTCTGTAAAATTATCTTTAAATATTCGCACAAAAATTAAAGGACCTCATTTAAGGGTCCTTTAGTGAAACTAGCCGTTGGCGACTCATATGGCCAAAAACTGCTAACGAGTTGCTTTGCGGTGTTTTTTTTGTTGGCGGTTTCTCTTAGCCTCTTCCTGTGCGAGATATGAAGCAAAATCAGCAAATGACTCAAAAACCCTGCCGATTTCCTTGGCTACTTCGGTCATCATGGTAAAGGCCCTTTCCATCATCTCTTCATACTGTTCCATTGGACAACCGCAGGTCAATCCATTTTTCATTTGGTCACGCTCTTCTTCAGTCAGAGCGCTACCAGTTTCTGTTGGATCACCAGCTTCATCAAAGATTCTGCCACCATTGCCACAGCCACACATACACGTATGAGCCTTAAGGATGGCTTTTGCCTCCCTTTTAGCCGCAACGCTTAATCCGCTTTTAGAGATTCTTTTAGTGTCCATTTTCTTCTCCAATTTTTATTCCCATGACCAGTTGCCATGTTTTTCTATACTACACCTAAGAAAAATTATTTACAAAACAAAAGAGCAACCCTGAAGGGGTTGCTCTTTTTGCATTTACTTTCAACTTTATGAACCCGCCGGCCGGTCGAGGCAGGCTTTACTAACTTTCGACTTCTTAACTATTCTTTCCTCCGCATATTGGGCAATACGCCAATCCAACTATCCTGTCCCCTCCGCAACCTCCACACTTTTCTTTTATTTGATAATTACAAATTGGACAAAATCTATCTGACTCACGAAAATAAAAATTACAATCTGGACATCTGTTATTCTTTAAGGCGCGTATCATAACAGCTTGTTTGTTATATACCCTCTTTTGTATCCAATAAACTATTCCTCCAAATATAGCCGGGACAATAAAGAGAAGTAAATACTGCAAAATTGTAACCATAAAAGCAAACTGAGCGAAGAATTCAATTAATTTAGCAATTAATTCTCTTGGAAGAATTTTATAAATAAATACAAAGAAAACCTGAGCAAAAAGCAAGGCAAATATTATAGATACAGCTGTCCAAATAACTGTATACTGTGAATTTTCTCTTTTATGCTTAAAATATTTTCTAATAGTAAGGAACAATATTGGACTGATTAATAGAAGTAAGAATAAAGCTCTTTCAAATTCTACCAATTTAACGGCGCTATCATATTCATCAAACACATTATTTATAGCTGTAGAGTTTTTTATAGCAACATCATATATGTTTTTAGTAATTCCGACTAATTCAGATTGTATCTGTATTCTTTGACTTTGAAGATCGGCATATTGTGATTCTGCTTGTGAGAGACCACTCTTTACTACAGATTTATCATAAACAGTCCCGCTCTCCTGTGCCATTTTTTCTTGAAGAGAAATATTGTAATTTTGCTTCTGTGTATTTATATTATTTTGAGCTTGATAAGATGCCTGATCTATACTTTGCAAAGATGCCTGAAGAGAAGTAGCTTTTGCTTGAAGAGGTATAATCTCTTTTATGATATTTTCAATTGAGTATTTCTTTTCAATTGTTGAATATACACAATTTGAAAGAGTGTTGTCATCAAATCCATAACCATAATTTGCATAAGTGTAAAAAGAATAATTAGTATATGCCTTATTTATATTTTTTGAATCGACTAAACTCTTTAAAGAACTACCACAATTAGAAATGGACTCTGGATAAGGAATATTCTGAGCTAGTGAACTTATAAAACCCTGCCCTTGCCAGAGACCAACAATAACCATTATTATCAGTAAAAAATAACCTAGGCTAGTTGTATGTTTTTCATGTATTTCCTCGTATGGAGCAAAAGTTTTGGGAGCTTCTGTAGCAACAGGAGCTACCGCTCCTAATTGAGTATTGAAAGGTTGTATTTCCATTTTGTTTTAATTATTTTGTTATCTATTGAGTTTACTATAAGAATAATTAAACAGATACGAAGTTATTAGAAACAAAAGAGCAACCCCATTTGGGCAGACCAAAGACTTTAGACATTAGATTTTAGATAATACAAAGAGCAACCCCGGAAGTGATATGTACCCTATAAAG
>DOZK01000020.1:19291-76688 GCA_003518045.1 Candidatus Nomurabacteria bacterium | reverse complement strand
AACACTAAATGTTAATTAACCCGGAAATTATAATCAATTCACATAGGGGTACCCTCATAGGGTACCCCTATGTAGCACACTAATCAAAGTAATCTATGCTTTCCAAGTATAAGCCTTTTTCAAAACCTCCTCTTTTTTCTTTTTTAGCATCACGAATTTTTAAAACTTCTTCTAGAGAAATATTGTTATGGAAAAGTATTGCATCTACCACTTCTATCACATCAGCTATTTCTTCTTTTAAATGTGTTTTGTCTTCATCTCCATATGCGTCAAAAACTTCTTGGGCTTCTTCCAGTAATTTATCTTTCAATCTTTCCAATGTTTCCTCTCTTTCCATATAGCGTGCACTATAAGCGCTGGCACTGATTTTATTTTCTACATCGTGCTTATAAATATCAATCATCTTATCCCTAACCAATTTATTATAAATCTTTTTCATTTATGGAAGTCTATTGAAAAGTGGCTTTTCTGGCATTTTATTTTCCTTTACTAAACTTTTTATCATAGCTCCAGTTTTCGGCATGAAAGGATTAAGCATTCTTCCTATCCCATACAATCTAACCGCACACTCCCTAAGAATAACTTCAGCTTTTTCTTTATCTGTTTTAATAAGTTTAAAAGGTTCTGTAGACTGAATATATTCATCAAGAGACTTTACTTCATGCATTACATATTTAATCCCCTTGTTCGTGTCATAAGATTCTAATGTAGCTATAAATTCATTAGTCCAACTATTTGCTGGGATTTCTATATTATCAATATTATATGTATTTAACATTCTCATTATTCTACTCGTTAAATTCCCAATTCCATTTGCTAAATATGCTGTATAAGCAATTTTAATTGATTCAACAGTTAAATCTCCATCTTCAAAACTCGGCACTTCATGGAGCAAAATAAAACGAAGAACATCTTCCGGATAATCAGTTAACTCTTTAAACATTTCAAGAATATCAAATGGATTAATTACATTTCCAATGGACTTACTCATTTTTTGCCCGCCGGAAATTATAAATCCATCAATAATAATATTTGTAGTAGTTGGAAGTCCTGCAGCTAAAAGCATTCCCTGCCAAATTAGAGATTGCTGACGAAGATTATCCTTTCCACAATATTGAATTACCTCTCGTTTCTCGGCTCCAGATTGTTCCCAATATTTTTCAAAATCCCCCGCTTCAGGCCACTCAAGTGTAGAAATATAACTTGTTAAGGCATCAAACCAAACATACATTACATGCTCATCATCCCCTGGTACAGGCACTCCCCATGGCATCTTTGTTTTCAAACGTGAAATAGAAAAATCTTCCAATCCCCTATCTAAGAAAGCTTTAATTTCATTAAAACGAAAATCTGGAATAACTAAAGTTGGATTCTTTTCATAAAGTTCGCGCAATTTACTTTCAACTTTTGAAAAAGCAAAAAAATAATTTTCTTCTTTAATAATTTCTATTTCTCGATTCGGATGAATAGGACATTTATCGTCAACTAATTCACTATCTGTTTTATAAAGTTCGCAACCAACGCAATATTTCGCTTCATATTCTTTTTTATAAATGTAGCCGTTGTCATTACATCTCTTCCACATCTCTTCTGCTGCTTTTATATGGCGCTCTTCTGTTGTGCGAATAAAATTAATTTCGTTCGTAATACCGAGCTTGGGATATAACTCTTTAAATCGTGCTGAATTTCTATCAACATATTCTTGTACATCTATTCCCTCTTTTATTGCCCCTTCTAAAATCTTAGTGCCGTGTTCATCCATTCCTGTATTAAAAAATACATCATAGCCTTGTAACTTTTTATATCTTGTGATGACATCCGCCCGCACAAATTCCATCGCATGACCCAAATGTGGCTCTGCATTTACATATGGAAGTGTCGTTGTTATATAAAATGGTTTATTCATAATTTATTTTTCTTCTGGAAGATTCTTTCTTTTTTCTAAATCGCTAGCTAATTCCATTAAAATAGAAGCCAATGGAACTGAAAGTATAACTCCCCAAATACCTGCCAACTTTGCCCCAACAACAAGTGCGATAATAACTACAACAGATGGAACGCCAACTAATTTATTCATTACTCTCGGATAAAGAACATGACTTTCTAATTGTCCAATAATTAAATAAATTACAGAAACTGTAATTAGAAGCGATGTCCCGCCGTGAGTCCATGCAATAAATACCGCAGGAATTGCAGAGAAAGTAAGACCAATCATTGGAACTAATTCACCTGCAAAAGCAAGCACTGATAAAAGTGCGGCGTATGGCATATTGAGAATTAAGTTTGGAACATAAACCAAAAGTGCGACGAGTAGGGAAAGCAAAATCTGTCCTTGCATCCAAAGTCCAATTTTTTTCTGCGCACGTGTCCACAAATCTTCAATATAAGATTCGTAAATTTTTGGGCTAATTAAACGTAAAAATTTCTGCACGCCACGTTCCTCAAGAGCTAAATAAAAAGCCATAACAAAAGTAAGAACTGTGGTAACGGCTCCACGGAGAAATACGGAGGTCGTCGCAAAAAATCCAGTTGAACCAAAAATTGCATCTTTAATAATTGTTAGAATTTGACCCTTTGAAATACCTTTTGCTAATTCAGAAATATATAAAGACAAATCTTTAAATCCCATATCACTTCCAAAAATACGAACTGAGTCTAAAATCTGAGGTAGAACTTTAACAAAGCGCGCTATGTCATCAGCTAGTGGTGGTATAAAAATAAAAGCGATGGATGTAATTACGGCAATTAAAGTTAAAAATATTACAGTAACAGAAAGCCCTCGTGGTATTCCCCAACCCTTCATCATTTTAATTGGCATTTCTGCAGCTGAAGCAATTACCACAGCCACGAGTAGGGCGATGACTAAATCGCTAACGATAAACAACCCTGCAAAAATAGTAATCCAGGCTAAAATTTTTATAATTGTTGTTGACGGAATAACTACCCTGATTGTTTCTTTCATACAACTATCCTAACATAAAAATTAGGTTAGTTGAAAGTCCATAAAGTTAAAAGTTTACAAAGTTCAATTAAACCAACCAATGGAACCTGTGTCATTCCAAACTTGATTTGGAATCCAGGTTCTGGACACTGGATTCCCGCCTTCGCGGGAATGACACAATTGCGAATTTTGCTTTCAACTTTATGGACTTTACAGACTTATTTCTAATTCGCAACTACGTGAGAAATATCCACTGACCCCTGTTCTCTTAAAAGCTCTGTTGTAAGTGCATTAGATATATTTCTTATACGAGCTTTGCTGTCTGCTTCATCCGCTTCCAAAGTTACGCTAGAGGTTATAGGTGGAGTTTGCCCTACATGACTTTGAGAAGGTTTTACACTGATTTGAATATCGTTAGAAACTACACCCCCAGCTGAAATATTTCCTATATCCCAAACAACTGTTCTGGTTCTGTTATCATAAGTTACATTTGTTCCAGTTGCATAAACTCCGGTAAAAGTTACATAAGCTGGAAGTATAAATGATACTCGAGAATTAACTAAAGAATTTTGAGCAGATACAATTAAATGTGCACCATATGTTGTATTAACATTTGCTTTAGGAGGAATAGGTCCAGTATTTGTAAAAGTAGAATTTTTATAAGAAGTGAAAGCATTAAGGTTAGCGCTTCCCTCCACATTCCAAACTTTAGAAATTTGTGTAGCCGTGTCATCTTTTGAGACTGATGTTGCTGTTCCATTTATGACAAGAGTAAGTTTTGGTGAATTATTTCCCTTTGAAACAACTGGTATATAAATCTTAAATTCTCCTTTAGCCCCAGGGGCTACGGAACTTAATTCGCGGTTAGTAACAGGATTAAATGTTACAGTTTTATTAATTGAATCATAATACCCACCGTCGGAGGAAATCCCCGATATAATTGGGGCCGTGCCACCAATATTTGCAACCACTAAAACATCTCGTAGTGCTTTGTCATTTTTATTTTCATAAAAAATAGTAACAATGGCTTTATCACCATAACGTAAACTCTCGGCACCTCCTCTATCTGTTTCTAATCTAGACCCTAAAGATAAAAGTGGAGAGGTTATAGAAATACTGTGGGCTTCTTGCGAATAAACAACTCCCATTTGATTAACGGCCGTTGAGGCAGCCCCAACACTCGCTTTAATTGTATCTACTTCGCCTGGCATTCCAGCAAAAGACCCACTTATTGTTATGGTAGATGTGGCTCCAGGTAAAATAGAAGGAATACTCCACATCATTCCTTTTGTATTTGGTTTTGGTTCTGTTTTATTTAAAGTAAAAGTTGTAGGTATGGATAAAACAACTAAACTATCTTTAATTTCTATCGAAGTGTTATTAGAAACAAAAACATTAAAGGTACTATTCTGTCCTTGTACCAAGCTAGTTTGTCCATCTATGTGAACAGAGAGCGGTGGAGTCTTTAGAACCACTTGAGTCGTGGCAGGTTTATTAAAAACTGCATTAGCTCCAGCAACTTTATATTCTAACTTAACAGAAATAACTCTCACCTCATCTGCCGCACCATATAAAGTAATATTTAAATCTTCTTTCTTGAGAGAGTTTGGTAAAATTGTACCGAGTACTCTCTTTTCATAAACTTTTTGTTGTTCGTCTAAAACACCAATACCTTTTTCATAAGAAATAATAATCACAGCCTCTTGTAATGATGAAGTGTTTCTATTAAAAACAGAAACACTAAACGGGGTAGTCTCCCCTCCGTCTACATAGGGTTTACTATCTAATGTAATATCAATATTATCTAAAGAGACAACATTACGAGAAGATAAAACTCTCCATGCGGTAAACGAAAGTACGACAAATAAAAATATAAGTGCAGTGAAAAGCACTTTTGTACCAAAAGAAAAACTCGTTTCTTTTTCTTCTACTGGTGTAATTATTGGAGTATTTTCTCCCCAATCTGTTGGAAGGTCTACCTCTTTATGATTATGGACATGATGAAGACTATCTTCACCATTTACTTGTTTAGGGTCATATAATTTGTGCTCCAAATCATCAATCTGATGCATATCTTCATTTTCTTCTGGGTTCATGTAAGACAGTATAGCAAGTGGAGAGTAGAAAGTAGAGAGTGGAAAATGGTTAATAATATATGTGTATAGAAACTTCTGCCCTCCACCATCTACTTTCCACCTTCTACTTATAATTGTATATCCTTAACAACGTTTCTTATATGCTCCTTAATTTGTTTTTCAGATAAAAGAAAATGTGTGTATAAATCATCTATATTCCAATCTCTATATTCTTTTATACTTTTTGCACCAATAACTTTTGCATCTGCATAACCGAGCTCAACAAGCAAAATATAATAAAATAAAATTCTTGCTTTTTGTTTGTCATAAGCATCTGACTTTTCGAGAAATTCTTCGACTCTATCATAAAGAACTTTATGTGGTTCTTCACCGTGAATAAATCGAGAAATTAATTCTGTAACTTCATGAATAATTGTAGATGATGCTTTTTGTTCTTCAGCACCAACGAGGCGCCAAACTTCTTTTCCTTTTACCAAGGTAACAAAGCTAACTGTTCGTGGAAGAATATGCGCGCGTAATTTACTTTCTAATTTACGAATACTTTTAGCGTGAGCAATAATCAAACCAAATTCGCGTGTGAACATTTTATACACACGATCATTTTCGCTTTGGTCAAAAGAAGTTATTACTAAGGCTTTGGTTACGTATTTTTCGATAGACATGGGGATAGATAGTGGACGTTAGACATTAGATTTTAGATACCAGATAATACAGAATACAATTACATTCAATAGTTACTAGTTTATAGTTGTTAGTTAATAAACGCAAAACGGTATGTTTGTTATTTACCACCTCTCGCATTCTTTCTCCTCTCTGTACTCCTTCGCAATCTCTGATACTTTGCAAAGAAAACTAACCCGAGAATATCAATTCCTGAGTAGATACTACTAATTACTTTTTTATGTGTTGTCAGATGAAGTTCCTGTTTCAAGAAAATTTGTAATTGCTTGTAGAAATTTTCTAATTCTTTTTTATCATGAGAAATAACAACCATATCATCCGCATATCTAAAATAATGCGTGCAATGAAGTGTCTGCTTTACATACCAATCTAATTCATGAAGATAGATGTTAATGAATAACTGTGAAGTTAAATTTCCTAGTGGCAATCCTTTCGGAAAACTATCAATAATTTTAAAGACAAGACTTTTTAATCGCTCATCTTGTATATGTGTGAAAAGTATATTTTTAAGAATGTCAGCATCAATACTTTCAAAACATTTCTTAATATCAAACTTGAGAACATAACATGGTTTCGTATAATTTTTACTTACAGCATTTACAAAATATCTAAATCTAGCTTGTGCTTTATGTGTTCCTTTTCCAATTCGACAACTATATGAGTCATAGATGTATCGTCTATCGAAATAGCTATACAAAGCATTATAGAGTAGTCGATGCACTACTCTATCTCTCACACTTGCTTTATGAATGATACGCTTCTTCGGGTCGCAAATAACATACTCTTCGTAATTTCCATGAATGTACACATCGCTTTTTAGTTCATAAAAAAGGTCAATCAAATTATCAGACAGCCGTAATGCAAATGTATTCACATCTTCTCTCTTTCTTTTCCCACTCACAAAATCATTCCATGATTCCAATAGCTTTTCAAAAGTAACAATATCATCATACTGTGTGTTACACTTTTTGCTATGAATATCGCCCCCCCCCCCACGAAATCAGTACTCCTCCTCTTATCCTCAAACTCGAAGTTGCTTATGTACTTTGGCATTCCTACATCATACACTTTCCAAAAGTTCATAGATACTCGCTCGGTGTAAAAATAGATACTCTCCTATGTGAAGTTATCCAATATACTTCATCGGCACTTTTTGTGAAGAAAGAACAGAAGCTACAATATATTCAGAAAGCGATACAACTACTCGATACTGCAAAAGTAATGCTTCGTGTGGCACATACTATAAAAGCCTTTGAAACAAAACAATATATAGCACTCAGCGAAAAGTTACACGAAATAGGTAAGATGCTCGGTGGTTGGCATAATCAAGTTGTAAAACAGCTTAATTAGTTTTTCGTAACTCATTCCCACGAAGGCGGGAATCCAGGCCCATACTCATTTGGACACTGGATTCCCGCCTTCGCGGGAATGACACAAATTCATACAAAAAAACATAACACGACCTCCTGAGTCAGCAGACTCATGTCTTGGACTCGGAGGTCGTGTTATGTAAAGAAATTAAATTGCGAACGCAAACAAAACGATTCCTGTCATTCCACCTATTCCTCCACTCATTCCTGTTCAAGTTACGCTTGTCGCCATTCCAGTTCAAGTAGGGAACGTAGGAATCACCATCCAAAGATTTCGTAGTTATGCATGCATACCACCACACACAGTCGCAACCATATGTTGAATTTAAGCTAGTATAATAATACTTAACATAACTACGCCAAGTAGATTTCTTTTTTGAAACAAATATAGATACTCTTCCTATACATTATTCTTGTACTTGAATTCTCATCTATACCCTACTGATTTCGATGTTGTATAAAAATATCCATACACTCATTATCTACTCTCATGTTCTAGTATACGTGATACTTCTAAAATTTGTTTAAGTCAAAAGTTCTAAAGCAAAAGTAAAGTAACTAAAACCTAAGTACTATTTGCGAACGCAAACAAAACGATTCCTGTCAATCCACCTACTCCCCCACTCATACCCGACCAAGTCACGCTCGTCGCCACCCCAGTCCACGCAGGGAACGTAGGAACCACCATCCAAAGAATATTTTGTTAGTTCAACAAGGTAAGAGCCACTTCGTTTATTAAATTCTGGTTTTATTACTCCAAGAGCAATAAGTTCTTCTAATGTTGCAGGTCTTAATCCTAATCTATTCATATCTGATACAATTTTATCTGATGATTCTCTTGTGTTTGTATCTTTGTTATATGACAAAATAATAGTTTCTAGTGGTAATTTTGGTTTAGTATAGGGTGCGTTTATCCATTCATCCCATACCCATGATGGAGAGCTACTGTCTGCTTCTTTGTATGATTGTAAGACTGTCTTTGTATCTTTTAATTTTTCTTCTGATATATCTATAGTTACTATTCCACCTTCAAATGACATATCCGGTCTCGCGGGACTACCACTTTCTTTGATGTGCTGTGCGAGTTCGAGAAGTTGCGGGAGTTTCTTTTGGTTTGCTTCTAGACGAAAATCAACAAAAGTGATTTTCTTCCCTGTGTCTTCACAGAAAACTTGAGTTTGTTCATTGATATCAATGAAGTCAAATGCAATAAACTGTGACTCACAATTACAAAGGAGTTGTATGTCTTCTTGGCGGTTTCTTTTTCGCAATAACTCATCAATAAGTGGATCTCTTCCACTATCAAAACATTGGATAGGTGAACTAATTTCATATAGAAATAAAAGGTCATCTCTTGTATATACTTCTTGTTTTTTGGATTTCTCTTGTAAAGATAGGAGTGTCTTCATGTCCTTAGCTAGACTACCCTCAATAACTCTAGGAACACCTAGATCATTTGTTGTCGTCTCCAATTTTTCTATTGCTTCTAATAAATCAGCAGAAAATGAGTCGCTTAACTTTGGCAACTTATCACTCATTAATTTTATCTGTAGTAATCTTTTACTCTTAAGATCATACTCAATAGTAGCGATTGGATTATTAGTTGATGTGTCTCGAAAAGAAAGTATCTCGACCTCACCTTTCTTGATTTTGTTAACATAGCTTGTACTTGTTCCAACACAATGATCCATATATTCAGACTCTTCTTCTAAATGAGGCATATTCAAAAGTCTTGCCATACAATATTTGCCACTGCTTGTTTCAAAAAGATTTTCATAAGGATTATACAAAGATTCATCTCCACTCATCTCTGCTCGTTTACGTCTTAATTCGGCAATCTTTTGTAATATCTTCATTTCATGCATTGCAAAAAGTTTGTCCATACTTCCTTTCATACTCTCTAAAAATCTTGGTGACTCTATGAGTGCATCAACACATACTGGTACGTCTATTTTTGCAGATTCACCATTGTCTTCAAAGTGCCTTGTAAGTTTGAGTTGAAGTATTTTTCTTTGTTCATCAGAAAGAGCACGTCTAATTCTCACATTTGCAATACCTTTATCATTTCCTAATAAAGATTCCTCATACATTTCTTCTAATCTTTTATTTACTTTACTAACGATATCTTCTGTCATGCTTTCTATAAAAGGCAGACTTATTGAGTCTGGAAGTCTATAGAGTGCGGAGGTAAGCTCTGAGTCAATAGAATTAGATTGTGGTATTCCAAACTTTCCTTCAAATTTTTTTGGTGGCATGGTTTTTTAATTATAATAAATCATCTATGGAAATATCTGCTTGCATAATAATTGACTTGAGAGTTTTTGGAGCTAAATCTCTCGTATGATAAGGAATAACCACATGTAAATTATTTTTAATACTATGGCGTAAGTTAATGTGGCTCCCTGTTTGATGATGAATATAAAAACCAATTTTACACAAAATTTTTACTAACTTTTTTGGTGTAAGAATTGGAAGTTTTGGCATACGAATTACACAGCAAACTGCAAACGCATACTTGCAACAAAACTTTCTTTTGGTATTTCTACTTTTGATTTCTTTAGCCCCTCAATATAACAAGTAATGGCATCTTGTAACACAACCTTTGCTTGCTTCATATCTTTTGCTTCTGTAACAAGCCCAGGAAGTGCAGGCACAGTAATTGTATATCCTCCGAGTTCATTTTCCTCAAAAAAAGCAGTATATTCTCTGTTATTTTTTAATGTTATTTTACTCATATTTTCATAGTAACAAAAACATATAGAATTGCAACTTCTTTACTTTTAAGGCAATTACGACACCAATGTTTCCCCGTGTCATCCTGATGAAAATCAGGACCTGCCTCGCCGGCAAGGCGGGTCCAGTGCCTTATAATTTCAGTGGACACTGGATTCCAAATCAAGTTTGGAATGACATGCGTTGGAGTTTTGTAATTAAGAATTGGTCCAGTGAAAAACTGAAGAATAATTAATTTATATCAAACGACACCTCCCCTACTCCGGTCTCAGCTTTGTATTTTCCGCTTCCTCCTTTTATTTCACTAATTTTACAAGTATTCATTAATACTTCTTTAAACTTTTCTGGCACAGAATAATCTGTCAAAAGAATAATAGAATCTTGCGGAGTTAATCCTTTTTCTTTACGAGCATCTTGTACGGCACGCATAAGATTTCTCACGTCCCCTTCTAATTTTAATTCTTCAGTAATTTCTGTATCTAATACGCAGACCTCAGTTAAAGAATTAGCAAATGCGATTTCTTTAACATTAAGTTCGTCCAAAATTATTTGGTGATACTCGCTTTTTATCTCATCTTTCAGAGTAATTTTTTGAAGTGGCTGACGAACTGCGATTTTAGATTGTGTTCGAAGTGAAAGAGCAACCGTAACTATATCTCTTACATTTTTCATTTCTTTTATAACTTCATCTTCAATAACTCCAACTGTTGGCCAACTTTCAAGATGGACAGACTCTCTTTCACCATTTAAAGCTTTATAAACAATTTCAGCAGTGAATGGCATAACTGGTGCCATAGTTTTTGCTAATGTTTGTAATACATAAGTCAAAGTAACGTAAGCACGCATTTGACTTTCCTCACCCATATCACCCTTTAATCTTTCGCGTGATCTTCTTGTATACCAAACAGAAATATCATCGATTAAATCTCCTGTCCCACGAGTCGCTTCATCTAATTTATATGAGTCATATCCTTTTGTCGCATCACGCAATAATTCATGCACCCTAGAAATCATCCATCTATCTAATACATCACTTGATGTATTTTTTGCAATAACATTTTCAGGCTTATTCATTTCATATAATGAAAGCACGTTTAATAATCGAGAAACTAACTTTTTATAAATATCAGAAACAATATCATCACCAAAAAGTAAATTCTCCCCTTTTACAACTGGACTAGATAACAGTGCGTAACGCATAGAGTCCGCCCCATACTTTTCTACAAGCTCCATTGGGTCTGTATAATTTTTCTCACTCTTTGATAACTTCATACCCGTCTCTGCCATAATAAGTCCATTCACTGCCACATGTTTATACGGAGCTTTATCAAATAATCCTACACCTAAATTGATAAGTGAATAAAACCATCCGCGTGTTTGGTCTAAACCTTCGGCAATAAAATCTGCCGGATAATTTTTTGCAAAAATTTCTTTATTTTCAAACGGATAGTGAAGTTGAGCAAATGGCATTGAACCTGATTCATACCAACAATCAAATACATCCGGAATACGTTTATATGTTTTCCCATCAACTAATAGTTCAGTGTTATCAATATAAGGACGATGAAGATTAACAGCCCCAGTTTCATCACGAGGAATTATTAATGGCGAGACTTTTACAACTTCTGCGTTTTTTGGATAAAGTTTTGCTTCATCAGTTGCTTCATCAATAAGTAATTCTTCTTCTGTAAGATTATGCGCACCAGCTACAAACATCCTGGCTGGCCCACCGTGGGTAACAAATAAAATATTTTTCCCTTCATATTTTTCTTCCATTTCCATAAACACCTGCACCATACGATTCATAACCTCTCTGTGTGTTTCCCCTCCTTTAACACGATTATCCAGTGTAAGATATTTTAATTTTCCAACTTCTTTCAAATAGTCAGACACTTTTCTTTTGTCATAAATACCTACATTGACTTCCTTAAGACGCATATCTTCAATAATTTCAACACCACCTAAAATATCTGAAACTATTTTTGCTGTTTTCTTTGTTCTTAAAAATGGCGAAGTAAAAATCACATCAATATTTTTATCTTTAAGATTTTCTGCGCTTAGTTTTGCCTGTGCTATTCCTTTTTCTGTAAGATTATTAGTTTCACTTCCATCTGAGTCAATTATCCCTGCTACATTACTTTCGGCTTCTCCATGACGCATTACATAATAAATATTTTTTGGTTGTTGTTTATTTTTCTCAGCTAATTCTTTTAAAGAGCCAATTATAATCATCTCCCCATCTTCATTTTTCCAAACTGGAAGTGGCGCACCCCAATAACGAGTACGTGAGACCGCCCATTCACGCGCACCCTCTAGCCATTTTCCAAATCGCCCATCTCGAATATGCTCTGGCACCCAAATAATTTTTTTATTTTCTTCAATTAATCTATCTTTCATTTTTGGAACATCAACAAACCAACTTGATGTCGCATAGTTAAGTAACGGGGTTTTACATCTCCAACAAAGTGGGTATGAGTGAATTATTTTATGCTTTTCAAAAAGTTCTCCATTGTGTGCTAGCCATTTTATTATTTCAATGTCAGCCGATTGAGTATCATCTTTTACTTTTACTTTCATTCCAGCAAAATCTGTAACGTCCGCTGTAAAAGTTCCATCCATTTTTACATGCTTAATTACAGGAATATTATTTGCCTTTGCAAGTTCCATATCTTCCGCACCGAATGCTGGTGCTTCATGAGCAATACCAGTACCGGTATCAAGAGTAATAAAATCCGCATGCCAAATTTTCCAAATATTTTCTTTATTCTCAATTTCTTTATCTTCAAAATATGGGAATAGTGGTTTATATGATTTGCCAACTAATTTCTCTCCTTTAAATTCTTCAACTATTTCATATTCCTTACCCTTAAAAACCTCCTCTAGTCGACTTTTTGCAACAATGTATTTACTTACTTCTTGCTCTGTACTCCCCTCTTCTTTTGATAAGACTTTTACATACTCGGCGTCTTTACTGAGAGCAAGAGCTACATTTCCTGGTAATGTCCACGGCGTTGTAGTCCACGCTAAAACAAAAGTCCCCGGCTCATCTACTAGTTCAAACTTTGCTGTTACAGATAAATCCGTAACATCATGATATTCAAGACCAACTTCTGATTGAGCAAGTGGCGTCTCACAACGTGGACAAATATGCATCATTTTATTCCCCTCATAAGCAAGACCTTTTTCATATAAAGTTTTCCATGACCACCAAATACTTTCTGTATAAGTCGCGTCCATTGTTTTATATGGATGTTCCATATCTGCCCATCTGCCTAATCTTGGCATTACTTTTTTCCACTCTTCTTCATATTGAAGAACACTGTCATTCGCATCTTTATTAAATTTTCCAACACCAAAATCTTCAATATCTTTTTTACTTTTTAGTCCTAATTTTTTCTCAATCAAATTTTCAATTGGAAGACCGTGGCAGTCCCATCCCCATTTACGACGAACACTTTTACCATTCATCGTTTGATAACGAGGAATTGCATCTTTTATTGTTCCCGCAAGAATATGGCCAAAGTGTGGTAGCCCTGTTGCAAATGGTGGGCCATCATAAAAAGAGAAATCTCCTTTGGCTTTTTCACCAGCTGGAGTTTCAATTGATTTTTCAAAGATTTTATTTTCCTGCCAGAAATTTAAAATCTCTTGCTCTTTTTCTGATATTGTTTTTTGTTTGTTGTTTTCGTTCATAAATTATATAAAAAATCGTCCACAGAAAACAATACTTTTTGATTATTGTTTTCCAAGGACGATTTTTTAATTCGTGGTACCACCTTGTATTCAGGATATTTCTATCCCCTCGTTAAATGGGTTCTACTTTCCTTGCGGATTTCTTCCCGTGCTCTGGGGTGATTAGTCCCGTCGATGCTATATCTTTATAATACAACGGAATTACAAAATTTTCAATTATCAATTTCCAATTTTCAAAAATACAAAATTTACCCAGCCACACACAGTGTGGCTGGATTATTTCTCGCTCTTTGTCCCTGGCGAGAAATCACATTCTCTCTGGGGCTTTAATTCCTAACGTATGCAAACCATGAGCTAAAATCTTTTGTGTAGCAGTTGCAAGCATCACATAATAAGCACTCTTCTCTTTATTATTCACATCAACAATTTGTGTACGTCCGTACATAGCATTGAATGCTCTTGTAAGTGAAAGTAAATATTGAACAATATGATGCGGACCTAAATCTTTAAAAGATTTTTCGAGCGTCTGCCTGTAACCAATTAAAACTTGCTCTAATTCTCTTTCAGGATTTTCGACAACATAAGATTCTGTATTTATATCTGCTTCTTTCGCCTTTTCTAAAAGCGTACAAATTCTCGCGTGAGTATATTGCAAATATGGCCCTGAGTCCCCTTCAAAAGAAATTGATTTATCAAAATCAAAAACAATATCTCCGCCTGGGGCTTGTTTTAAAATAGAAAACTTTATCGCACCAACCGCAATATCATTTAATAATTGTGTGCTATCCGAAAATGCTACAACTTTATCAGCCAATTTTTCTTTTAGCTTTTCAGTAATCATATCTAGCAAATCTTCCGCTCCAATAACATTTCCAGTTCGTGATGCCATCTTTCCCGATGGTAGTCTCATCATGCCGTGTCCAATATGTACAAGTTTATCTGTTAATTCTGGATGAATTTTTTGTGTAACTTTATTTACAACTTTAAAATATTCATTTTGTTCATTCGCAGTAATAACTACATAAAAAGAAGCCTCGGGTAAACTCTCTAATTTCTTTTCATAATTTCCTAACTCTTTTGCTTCATATGTTGGAAGTCCTTGTGTTGTTAAAAATACTCTCGTATGTAATCCATCTTGCTCCCCTTTATAAACAACAGCACCATCTGACTCTTCAAATATTTTTCCCATATTTGCTTTTACAATTTCTGCCCCAGGTTCTGCAACTTCAGATTCAAAAATAGTTTTATCAAAAGTCGTTCCTAATTTTTCATAAAGTTTATCAAAATATTCTAATGATAAGGCTCTCCCCTCCGCATACACTTCCATAACTTTTACGCCTGCCTCGCCGGTAGGCAGGTCAGTTCCTTCGTAAATTGCTTTATTAACTTCTGCAATGGATGCTTTTGATTTTTCATTACTTTCAAATTCACCATTTGCAAAGGCATAACACATTCCCAAAAAGGAAATCTTATCTTTAAGTTCTGCATCAGCTTTTGGTTTTTCATTTTCTTTTTGCATTACACCCCAAACACCCATAGCAACATTTCTACCAATATCTGATGGATAACAAACTCTCATGACATCATAACCACTTGCCTCATATAATCTTGCAGTTGCTTCCCCTATTGCATTTGCCATCAAGTGTCCAATATGAAAAACTTTAAAACAATTTGGGTCAGTATATTCCACCATTACCTTTCCTTTATTTTCAGAAATTACAACAGCCCCTTCTGCTAATTCTTTGACTTCATCTGTTCTAATTTCATCTTTCAAAAAGAAATTAATAAACCCCGGACCAGCTACTTCTATCTTTTCTACAATATCAATTAGTTCTTCTTGTAAAACGGGTACCAATTCTTCAGCTACAGATTTTGGAGAGCCACCTTTGTCTTTCGCAAGAATAAAAGAAATATTCGTTGCAAAATCACCATGCAGAGCATCTTCTGGTTGAGATAAAGAAAAGACAGCACCCTCACTTACCTTACTTTTAAGCACTTCAAATATATCTTTGTAGGAATTCATATCTCTATACTAACGCATTTTTTATGAAAAACGAACTTATCAAATACAATCTTTTGTGTTATTGTTGGCAATATGAATAACAAACCTCTCACAATATTAAACGGGACTGAAGTTGCAAAGGAACATGAACAAATTCTTTCAACAAAAATCTCCGAGCTTTCTACTAAGCCACATTTAGTGATTATTCAAGTAGGGAATAATCCTGCTTCTACAAAATATATACAATACAAAAAACTATTCGCCACTCGTGTCGGAGCTACTGTTACCCACACACAATATGAAGATAACATTACAGAGAATGATTTAGTTAAAAATATAAATAGCTTTAGCAGTGATGCTTCGGTACATGGAATAATTGTTCAGCTTCCTCTTCCTAAAACTATTCGTCCTTGGATAATATTAGATGCAATAGATCCTAAAAAAGACGTCGATGGAATGACTTCATTTAATCTTCGTCATGTTTATGAAAATAATGAAATAATTTTACCTGCAACTACAAAAGGCATTTTTACTTTACTTTCTAATTATAATATCTCGCTCGATGGAAAAAATGTTGTGGTAGTCGGCAGATCATCTCTTGTTGGAAAACCAACGGCTCTTGCTTCCATAAATAGAAACGCAACTGTAACTATTTGTCATAGTCACACAAAAGATTTAGCTTCGATTACGAAATCAGCTGATATTTTAATTGTTGCTATCGGTCAGCCTAATTTAATTAAAGAAGAATATATAAAAGAAAATTGTGTAATAGTCGATGTTGGAATAACTGTAGGAGAAGATAATAAAGTTTCAGGTGATGTTTTATTATCATCAATTTCTGAAAAAGCAGATGCGATAAGTCCAGTACCAGGTGGTGTTGGACCAATGACTATTGTTTCATTGTTTGAAAATTTATTGCAAGCATATAATCTACGAGATTAATTTCAATTTAACTCTACAAATAATCCACAAGATTTAAGAGAAAAGTTATAAAATATACCTAAAAAAGTCAATAAGTTACATGGTTTTTACAATTAATTGACTTTTTTATAATAATT
Organism: Candidatus Nomurabacteria bacterium; assembly: GCA_003518045.1. GTDB lineage: Bacteria > Patescibacteriota > Minisyncoccia > Phycocordibacterales > UBA5272 > UBA11704. The sequence continues at coordinate 60,114 of DOZK01000020.1, read as the reverse complement.
TGATACAATTACACGACAATAAATATATGATAATTTCATTAAAAGTACGTAATTTTTATTCAATAAAAAATGAGCAGGTTCTTAATCTGTCAGTAGGCAAACAGGCTCCTGACAATTTTGGATATTCCAATTCTGTTATAGATAGAGTATCCAAATTAGGAATGCTGGTTGGGGCAAATGCATCGGGTAAAACAAATATACTCAAAGCTTTTGCGTTCTTACAATCTTTAATCTTAAAACAAGAAAACACTGCTTTCAAAAACTTATACAAAAAATTTTTTGATAGTGAGGAAATCACAAGTTTTGAAATAGTCTTTGAAAAAGATAATACTAGATACGAATATAACATCTCTTTATCAAGAGATAAGATTTTAAGTGAAATCCTAAAACAAACAAAGGACGCGACAATTAAAACTGGTACGGCCACTGTCTTTTCTAGAGAGTTTAGCGGTGAGCTTGCTAAGTATTTAATAAAATCAAATCTTAAAGGTTTCCCGACTGAAATTGATATTGTCCAAAGAAGTGACATTAGCATCTTTAGTATTGGTGTAATCTTAAATATTCCCCTATTAGTTGAGCTTACTAACTACTGGAGGAATGTTTCAACAAATGTTCCATCTATTGGATGGAATTTTGACAGTAACGGTATCGTTGATTTAATAGCTTTAGATAATGATAAAAAATTAAAGGGTAATGTTGAGGAAATTCTAAGAAAATATGACTTAGGCCTTGAAGAGGTGTTTATCGAAAAAACAGAGATATCCCCAAACCAATTTTCATTAAAAAGTAGTAAGGAAAAACATATTTTCAAAGGAAAAATTTATGAAAGTGATATGGCTGACGCATCGAGAGGGACACAGAAACTAATTGGACATTTACGTTTAATTGTTTCAGCTCTTCAGAAGGGAACACCTGTAATTATAGATGAACTGGATGCATATCTTCACCCGAGAATAGTCACAGAACTAGTTAGTCTCTTTTTGGACGAAGAAAAGAACGTCAATAATGCCCAACTATTATTCAGCTCTCATTCACATAGCGTCATGAATATGTTAGATAAATACCAAATATTCATAGCTGAGAAAAATGATGACGGGGCAACCGAATTAAGTAGACTTGATGATTTTGGCTCAGATGTTAGAAATGGAGAAAATTTCTACAACAGGTATATTTCTGGCTATTACGGTGGCGTTCCTAAATTATAATAATTTATGAGCATATCTAAAAAAATCTATACCCCACAGATATTAATTTATTGTGAGGGTGTGTCTGATAAGTATTTTGTTAATGCGATTAAAGTTGCTTATGGTTGTAACAGACAGTTTTCAGTCCAAGGTGGGCAAGGTGGCTCGGCTGAAGAAGTTTTACGAAAATGTATTAATGTACTTGGTGAATACGAAAAATATTGTGTAGTAGATGCCACACCTAAAATATCAGATGAGTTGAGATTAAAGGCTTTAGAAAATAAAATCACCTTAATTGAAATATCTCCGTATTTAGAGTGTGTAATATTAAATACCTTGAATAACTCAGACGCTTATTCTGCAGGCTATAATAAAAATAAAGCAAAAGATATTCTAAAAAAATACAAAGAAGCTGGAGAATATTTAGACTTGGAAAATCTTTTTATTTCAGAAATTACTATAACATTCTTAAAGAAAAGGAGAGAATGCTTGGGTGAGTTTTTAACTTTGGTTGATTTATTTGAAAAATATAAAAAGAGTCAACAAGAAATAAACGACCGTTCTTAATATTAAGAATAATTATCTACGACAAGTCTATTCTTCACAATCGTGCTTGTATTATTTTGTAATTTATAACTATTTCCCCGTACTCCCAAACCTTCCCTCTCCTCTTTTTGACTCTGAAAGTTCATCAACTATTTCAATTTCTGGAAGCTCTACCGACAAAATAACTAGTTGCGCAATTTTGTTTCCCTTTTTTATCTCATAATCTTTGTCGCTTAAATTTACAAGATGAACATTATATTCTCCGCGATACCCTGCATCATATACACCACCCATAGTATGTAGCCCGGCTTTTGAGATACCACTCTTATCTTTCACAAAAGCTCCATATCCAATTGGAAACTCTAATGCAAACCCAACAAAGAAAATATGATGCTCGCCTGGTTTCATTATTTTATCTTCGAGAGAATACATGTCCAATCCAACATCCCCGGCTGTGGCGTAGCTTGGTATCTTTGCCTCTTTATTTAAGATTTTAATTTTTAGTTTAAACATAAATATTTTTTAAATCAGGAAACTTGTGTTTGTGTCATTCCAAACTTGATTTGGAATCCAGTGGACACTGGATCCTGATTTTCATCAGGATGACATACAAGAAGGTGCGTTTTGTAATTAAGCAATCGCATTATATATTTCTTCATTAATAACTTCACGGCTCAACATTACTCCATCTTTTGAACAATTAATAGTTCTCCAGCCATATTTTTCTGCAACATAAATATATGCCTCAGATGCCTTTTTCAAATGAGTAATATCGGCCTCATGTATATCCATCTTTTTTCCATTTGTATAATTACGCTCATTTTTATGATTTACCATTTTTTGTCCAAGTTCTGGTGGAACAAATAGAAAAATAGTTTGGTCCGGCACAGGTATTCCAAAAATTTTATATTCAAGATTATTAAGCCACTCTAAATATTTATCGCGCTCCACCGAGTCGTCAATCTTTCCGGCTTGATGCCCCATATTCGCAGAAACATATCTATTGGCTATCACATATATTCCTTCGTCTAACCATTTTTTAATTTCGAAAGATTTATCATATCTATCAAGTGCGTAAAACATTGATGCACGATATGGACCAACGTCTTCCGCTGTACCATATTCACCACGTAAATATTTTGCAACAAAATAGCTCGATGGATTTTCATATTGAGGAAAGTCCACCATTTCGACAGGAACACCATCGGCTTTTAAACGCTGAATTAAAAGTTTCACTTGCGTCCCTTTTCCAGAGCCGTCAGTTCCTTCAATTACAATAAACTTTCCTTTCATAATTTAGCCACGAAGTACCTTATCCATTTTATTTGCAATCTCCACGAAATCTTTTTCTTTTGCACCACGAGTTGTCTCGGCTGCAGTTCCTACACGAATACCTGACGGATCCATCACGCCACGTGGGTCTTGTGGAATTGTATTCATATTTACAATAATTCCAGCACCTTCTAATTTATCACTCGCTTCTTTTCCAGATAATCCTTTTCCATTTGCCCAAGTATCAACCAAAAGTAAATGTGAGTCAGTCCCACCTGTAATTACTCGCCAACCTTTTTTCTCAAGTGCTACACCGAAGGCTTGTGCGTTTTTCACAACTTGCTTTGCATATTTTTTAAATGCTGGAGTAGAAGCTTCTTTAAGAGCAATTGCTACCGCTGCAACTTGATTATTATGTGGCCCACCTTGAAGTCCTGGAATAATTGTCTTATCAATTTTCTTATCCATCTCACGTTTATCCCTGCGAACAAAAATCATAGCCGCACGTGGACCACGAAGTGTTTTATGAACAGTTGTTGTTACAACATCAGCATATGGGAAAGGAGTTGGGTATGCCTCCCCTGCAACTAGTCCAGCAAAGTGGGACATATCTACCATCAAAAGTGCGCCAACTTTTTTTGCAATTGATGCAAATTTTTTGAAATCAACCACTCTTGGATATGCAGTAAATCCAGCAACAATAATATCTGGCTTTTCATCCATCGCAATTTTTTCAATTTCTTTATAGTTCAGCATTTCTGTTTTTTCATCTACAGAATATGGAACTTGCTTCCAAATTTTCCCAGTCATAGAAACTGACTGTCCATGAGTTAAATGTCCACCACTTGAGAGCTTGAGGCCCATTATTTTGCCACCTAATGGCACAAAAGCCGCGTAGACAGCGAAATTTGCAGGAGAGCCAGAAAGAGGCTGTACATTCACATGCCACTTCTTAGGGTCTAATTTAAAGAGGGAAAGCGCGCGCTCACGTGCGATGTTTTCCACTTGGTCAATCAATACATTTCCACCATAATATCTTCGTCCTGGATAACCTTCTGAATATTTATTTGTAAGTGAGGAGCCGAGTGCTTTAAGTACGTCATCAGAAACATAATTTTCTGATGCAATTAAATTGATAACTTTTTTCTGCCTTGCGTCCTCTGCTTTAATTAATTTTTCAATGATTTTGTCTTTCATTTAATTGGTGATATTAGCGATTAATATACTCCTAGCGTAACATGTTTTAAGAATAATATAAAAAGACATAAATTGGCTTTACAACATAACTCAAAACATGTAAATACTGCCTTTAATTCTGTGCCTAATGTATACTTCATACATGAAAACATATCACGTAGATAACACATATCTTGACCTTATAGAACGTATTAAGAGTGAAGGGGTACAAAAAGGAGACCGTACTGGAACAGGTACTTTATCAATTTTTGGACATCAAATGCGATTTGATTTATCAAAAGGCTTTCCGCTTTTAACAACAAAAAAACTTCCGATCAAATCTATTATTCACGAATTATTATGGTTTGTCCGTGGTGATAATAATTTAGGTTATTTAGCAGAAAACAATGTACACATTTGGGATGAGTGGCCATTCAAATCATATTTGCAAAGAAATAGTTTACCAATGCCTATTGTAAATAGTGACGAATGGAAAACACAAATGCAAGCTTTCGTAGAAAAAATAAAAACTGATATGGATTTCAGAAAAGAGTATGGGAGTCTCGGCCCTATTTATGGTTATCAGTGGCGAAACTGGCCAACACCAAATGGAGGTCACATTGATCAATTAAAAAATGTTATCGAACAAATAAAAAAGAATCCAAATGACAGACGTATGATTGTGTCTGCTTGGAATGTTGCAGACATCGACGAGATGGCAAAGGCTGGTCTTCCACCTTGTCACTGTTTATTCCAATTCTATGTTGCTGACGGGAAACTTTCTTGCCAGCTCTATCAAAGAAGTTGTGATACATTTTTAGGTGTACCATTTAATATTGCTTCATATGCACTTCTAACTATGATGATTGCTCAGGTAACTGGACTTACCCCTGGAGAATTCGTTTGGACAGGTGGAGACGTTCATTTATATAACAATCACTTGGCACAAGCAGATGTTCAACTTGCTCGCAGAAATGATTTACGCTCAATGCCTGAAATGAAAATAAATCCTGATATAAAAGATATCGAGAGCTTTACAATAAATGATTTTGAATTGGTTGACTATAATCCTCATGATTCTATAAAAGCACCAATCGCTGTTTAATATGTCCCTATCTATTATCGCAGCCGTAGCAAAAAATAATGTAATCGGAAATGAGAATAAACTTCTTTGGAATATTCCACTTGATATGAAATTTTTTAGAACTACTACAAGTGGACACCCAATAATTATGGGAAGAAAAACTTTTCTATCAATTGGTAAAGCTCTTCCCAATAGAAGAAATATTGTTATTACTCGTGATGAAACATTTTCATATCCTGAAGTAGAAGTATTCCATTCTGTTGATGAAGTTGCCTCTATTTTTAAAAACTCAAATGAAGAAGCTTTTGTAATAGGTGGTGCTGATATTTACAAACAATTCATTCCTATCGTCGATAAATTATATATAACCCACATTGACGAAGAATTTGTTGGTGATACAACTTTTCCGGAAATAGATAATATTATTTGGAAGAAAGAATCGGAAAACAAAATTGAAAAAGGAGAAGAAAATCCTTATCCGATTAATTTTACTGTTTATACACGCTAGATTTAATCCGTTTTAAACTGCTTCGCCAATTTTGGACCTGATTGAATTAAATAATTTGAATTCTTTTGGTCATAATGAACTTCTGGAATATCTGCCATCTTTTCAAATTTAACTTTTCCAATTGGTTGACCATTAGAAATAATAACATCTTCAAAAGTACGAATCTCGAGTGTTATAGGTCTACCTTTTCCTTCGCCGTCTAGTCCACATCCCCACCCTGGGTCGAAAAATCCTGCATAATGAGTACGAAATTCTCCAGTTCTTGAATCCATATCAACCATTTCACTTGCGAGGTATGGTGGAACTCTTAAAGCTTCTTTTGTTGAAAGAATATAAAAACTATCTTTACGTAAAACAATACTGTCCCCTGTTTTTTTAATTGGAATAAAATGCCGTGAAGAATCAATTGTGTTATTTGTTGAACTTAAATCAACTACAATATTTGAGCCTCGACATTCATAACCAACAATGTCTTGCGATAAATCAAGGCGAAGTAAAATTGATCCATCAGAATCTTTCATACGAAAACTTTCATAAGAATATGGCTCACCATTTAAATGATATGCTAATGGTTTTTTATGCCATTCAATATCTAAATCTGACTCTTTAAATCTTGTGTTTTTATTAAAAAATCTTACCTGGCTAATTGCAAATCCAGGTGTAAGCAAAACAGGATACGAACGTGGCACAACTATTGCCCACAAATCTCCTTTACTTCCTTTTGGTAAAGTGTCATATCTAGCGACACCGTCTTTTACGATGCGAACATGTAAATCATGGCGTCCGGTGGAGGATTTTGGATTGCAATATGCATAAATATCTTCTGGTAAATCAAAAGACTCGTTGATGCGTGCGATATAAACTATGCCATGTTCCAACGGCTCTTGAATTGCGTGACGCGCACCATGTAATTTTTTTATAAGTGAAGGAATAGTCTCGCCGGTCTTTGGTAAAAAGACTCCATCTATTCTATACCACTCTCCTGAGACAGTAACATCAATAGACGCTGGACTAATATTTTTTTCTTCCACATTTTTGAAATCCCCTTTTTCTATAAATTCTCGCAATTTCTGTGATGGTAGCGCCCCATATCCTGTTTCATACATATAACAATACTAGCAAAAATCTCGAATATAAACAAAAACCACCTTTTAGGTGGTTTTTGTTTATAAAATATCCTCTAAGTGATTTTGTAACTACTTTACGGTAATTCCGATACTTCTTGCAGTCCCCTCTATAATCTTCATCGCCTGTTCAACTGTGTGAGCTGTTAAATCTTTCAATTTAATTTCTGCAATTTCACGAACTTTTTCTTTTGAAATTGTTCCGGCTTCACCTTTTGAGTTACCTTTTGCAACATTTGCAGACTTCATAACTAAAGATGTGGCAGTAGGAGTTTTGATAACGAAATCGTAAGTACGATCTTCGTAAACATAAATCTTTACTGTCATTCTTCCTTGCTTCCCTTGAGTTGCTGCGTTAAATTTATTAACGAAATCCCCAATCTGAACACCAGCCTGACCTAAGGCAGGACCAAGTGGAGGAGCGGGGGTTGCCTTTGCTGCCTCAATTTGAACTTTCACGTATTTTGTAATTTTCTTTGCCATAATGTGATTTGAAAAGTTTGCTTATTCTATCAGGTTTTATTGGTTTTGACAACCCTCGATTTTTAAAAAGATAGAAATTGCTTTAGATGCGAGGCGCAAAGGATTTTTTCGACCAAAACGTACTTAGGGGTACGTTGCGGGAGGAAAAATCCTTTGCAACAAAGCAGATGAAGTAATTTATATTTTTTTAACCTGCAAAAAATCAAGCTCGACGGGCGTCTCTCGTCCAAACATATTCACCAGCACCTTCAACTTCCCACGTGACTTATCTACTTCACTTACCTTTCCTTCGAATTCTTTAAATGGACCATCAATAATAGAAACTAATTCCCCTACCTCTACCACAATCTCATGTTCTACTTCGCCTGATTTCATTTTATTCAAAAGATAATCAATTTCTTTTTGAGAAAGTGGAACTGGAGTTGTTCCTGCGCCAACGAATCCTGTAACGCGGGGTGTATTACGAACAACATACCAACTATTATCATCCACAATCATGTCTACTAGAATGTATCCAGGATAAACTTTCTCTTCGACTTCAACACGCTTTGTTCCTTTAACTTTAATTTTCTTTTCTACTGGTACAACCACGTCGAAAATTTTATCTTCCATTTGAAGAGATTCAATGCGTTGTTTTAAATTACGCTGTACTGCGTTTTCGTAACCACTATATGTATGGATTGCATACCAATGACGCTCTCCGGTGAATTCTTGTTTAGCCATGATGGGTAGTTATTAGTTACTGGTTAATAGTTATTAGTTAATACATAAACACAAAATACAAATACAATACTAGCGGGCGAGAAGCTTTGCTAATATTGTTTTGAAACCAAGATCTACTCCTCCTAACACTAGAGCAACTACAATAGAAATAACAACAACGAGTATTGTATAAGTTACTGTTTGTGAAGTTTTAGGAAAAGTAACTTCTTTAAGTTCTGCTTTTGTCTCCTTAAAATAATTTAATAGATTCATAATGTGATTAGTTTAATTTCGGTTAATTTGTTACGCACTTATAACCTTTATTCTAAAAAACACCCCCGCGGGCATTTGTTACTTTGTATATTACAGGAATTAAGATAACAAGTCAATACCTAAAAATAATAAGCATTGACACTTTATAATAAATACTTTAGAGTAAATATGGACTCGTTCGATAACCCTGTTTACGTCTCCGGACGCTACCAACCTGAGGAGTTTTTCCATGAAGATCTATGTTGGCTGCGCACTGACGCATGCTTCAGAGGAATTTAAGCGGGCTGTGGATATCCTAAAAATAGCTCTCAGGGAGGACGGACATTTCGTGTTCGACTTCCTTGGGTTAGTTGCCGGGACGGCCGAAGATGTCTATGTTTGGGACATACACAACTGTGTTGCAAAGTGTGATGTCTTTATCGCCCTTGTGGACCACCCGTCGACCGGACTTGGATACGAGTTGAGTACTGCTGTTGAAAAAAACGGCAAACCAACACTCGCACTTGCTCAAACAAATGCCCTTGTAACACGGTTAGTGCTTGGAATCAACGAACCATGCTACACCTTCGCCAGGTATGAAACTTTGGAAGAAATTCCTCTACTGGTTAAGCAATTCATTGCGGGCAAAGTATGACATGAGAGCCTCTGGACTTCGACTAAGTCTAAGCTGAAAACAAAAAACCGCTGCTTCAAACACAGCGGATTTTTCATTATCTTTATTACCTTTGTTCGTATAGCGATTCGAAAGCTAGATACGTTTAATATTCTTATACTAATTTTATTTGAAACAAAATCACTCGATACCAAAAAATATATTTCTCTTTCTGAGAAAACAAACGAAATAGGTAAAATGCTAGGTGGATGGAATGGGCAATTAACAAAACAACAAGCAGAAAAGAAAAACTAAATGCCAACATAAAATGTTGGCATTTAGAAATGAAATAAGTTGCGAAACGAAGCGCGGGGTTATTGGAGTTCCAGTCATTGTCAAGCCAGTTCCAGTTCAGAATAACCTTACCATCGTTCTCGATCAGATACGGCACATTCAGGTTGCCATTCGAGTTCCGTACGATTATATAATATGCCATCTATATCACCACCCCTTGAAAAATCTCAGGGCTGAATTTTATTTGACATAACAATGTCTAGCACACCATACCAAGTAACTTCATTTTTGAAGTGTCTACATACGCCACGCTATTTAAAACTATAATCTTAAATATTCTGGACATATGGATACTGATTTCGATGATGCATAACCATAATCATGCATTCATTATCTACTCTCGGTTTTAGTATACAAAACAAAAGTCCCGCACACTATCACTAGGTGCGGGACAAAGGGTTAAGGTCAAAGTGTCTAAAAAACAAAGTGACCAAGCCCGAAGTTCAAACGAAACGAAGCGCGGGGTTATTGGAGAACCAGTCAAAGACAAGCCAGCGCCAGTTCAGAAGAACCTCACCACCGTCCTCGACCAGACACGGCACACGCAGGTCGCCATTCGAGTCCCGTACGACAGACTTCCATCCGAAGACGGCCTTGCCCTGGAAATATTTCCGGAAAAAGGCGATACCCTTCTTCTGTATTTCTTCCAGGTCACGAAGACCGAGACACCCTTCAAGCATTTTGTTGCTCTTCAGGTATTCATGAATCAGGTTGCCAGCCACGACACCAGATTTCTGATCGTCATGTAGCCACTGCTTGAGTGTGGTTACATCGTAACCCACTGGGCCCATACCCACAAATTGCGGGTAAATAACCTTTGTCACCCAATCGGGGTACGATGGGCAAACAGAACGGTCAACGGTGATGATTGAACTCACCAATTCAGCAACAGGTGTCACTGTGATTTTGAGACCAAGCACATCCCGAAACTTGTCGCGGTCGACCTTCGTCGGGTCGGAATCAAGCAAGTCAGAAAGCAGTCCAAGGTCAACGAGTTGACCAAACTGTTCCTTGCTAACATCTTTCTGACCAAACAAGGTCAATAGATGCGCGGCTTGTGGGAACGTGGCAGTTGATTTTGTGCTCATGTAATTTCTCCATTGAGCGCTACTCCTTACGGGTAGCTTGCTGGCGGGTTCCGAAACATCGGTTTACCATAGCTTCAAACTTTTTTTCAAAAACCTAATAAGAATTAAGGCTTGAAGCTATGGTAAACATCTAAAACTGTAAAAGAGCGATTATCTAATACAGAATAGCACGTTTTTAGCTAAATGTCAATATAAATCACTTAAAATCCTTATTTTACAAGACAAAAACGGCACCGAAGGTGCCGTTTTTGTGTATTTTCTGATATTTATCTTCTGGTTTCTGTATTCTCTCCTAACCCCTAACTTCTAACACTTCGCACTACTGTGCTCAGTGTCTCCTCACCTTCGTTCGTCAATCTGAAATCTGTTATCTGTATTTACCTCTAACCCCTAACTTCTAACCCCTAACTAGTTCACTGAATACGTAACACTCACTCGCGCCTTTATAACACTCTCCCCTGTTGGTACAGAGACAGAATCCACAGCCTGACTTTTCATAGCACCCATTCCATAGGCAACTGGATAATATCCACCATTATCTTCGGAATATTGAATAACTGCACCTAATGATACGCCAAGCGCCTTTGCTGTAGCTTCTGCTTTTGTTCTAGCGTCAGCTATTGCTTTTACCTTGGCATCAGATTGTGCTTTATTAATATCATCAACTGTAAATTCTGGACCACTTATTTCTGTGATATTAATTGTTCCTAATGCACCTAGCACCTCCCCTGCTTTTTCAATTTTTCTTACTTTAACTTGTATTGATTCGCTTATTTCATAACCAGTTATGACTGTCTTGCCAGCTGGACAAGGAACAGTAATACAATAAATCATTTGATTTTCATACTTTGGATTTACTGTATAAGAAATTGTTTTTGTATCTTTTTTATCAATTCCTAATGCAGTGAGTGAAGCAAGAGCCTTAACCATTTTTGCTTCAGCTAATTTTTGTGCCTCAGGTACTGTCTTAGCAGATTCACGTATTGTGAAATTAACAGTAGCAATATCCGGTGCAGCTGTTATTTCCCCTTCACCTGAAACTGTGATGGATGCGGAATTAGACCCACCACGACTCATCAATTTCCACTCTGATAAACTCATAACCAATGCGAGCAATGCAATAGTAATGAGAGCAATAGAACCACTAATAAAAGTAAACTTTTTATATTCGTATTTGTTTTCCATAGAAGTTCAGTTTAACATGTATAAGTCCATAAAGTCTGTAAAGTTTATAAAGTCCATAAAGTAATACAAAAGCAGTGCCTACGGCACTGCTTTGTCTTATAAAACTCGGATGTTTTTGTTGTCATCCTGATGAAAATCAGGGCCTGCCTCGCCGGGCAAGGCGGGTCCAGTGTCTGTATTTGTATTACTGATTACTGCCCACTGGTTACTGCCTACTTAAATTAAAGACACTGGATTCCAAATCAAGTTTGGAATGACACAAAATCAAATTTTGTAATTTAAAAACTTCTAACTCCTAACTTCTAACCCCTAACTAGTTTAGATTCTTCCATTCAAATACATATAAATAACAAGTATCACCACTATAAGTAAAAGCATTCCAATAGTTAGAATAATTCTTTCATCTTCTTTTGTTATTGGAACTTTTACTAAAGATAATTTTTCAACTTTAGATACTTTCTGTTCTGGAATTATAATTTTCTCCTCTTTCTCTGCCACTTCTACTTTCGGCATTTCTTTTTCAGGCACTTTCTTTTCTTCTACTTTTTCCTCAATGTCTTCTTCTTTTTCATTTCCGTGGAATATATCTTTATATCTTGAGAATGTCCAAATATTATGAGATGCCTCAAATGGTTTCAGAGGTAAATCGTCCGGCAGAGTTGCTTTTACTTTTATTTTATTAGTCAACGAATTATCAACAAGAGAAGTAACTAAAGATTCTTTCTGTGTTTCTTCTATTATTTCTTTGTCTTCTTTTTTTTCTTCGAGTAAAGAAAGTTTTGGTAATTCTAAAAGAGAAACGTTATCCTGATGCGGAAGTGCTAAATTAGATTTCTCATTAATTTGTCCTGACTTAAAAAGCATCACAGCTTCTTTAATGGAACTCTCGTCCCAACCACCCGCCAAAAGCAAAGTAGACATTAGCTCTTCATTTAATTTTGGATGCCTTTCTTTTAGTTGGTCTACGTTTAATTGTATCTCATTAATAGTCATGCTACTTTTTAGCAGATGTTTTGGAAGTGGCTTGTGCCTCTAATGCATCTATTGATTTAAGGAAGGTCTCAAGGTCAGCATTACCAGGATTACGTTTCAATAATTCTTGTCCGATTTGTTTTGCGGCCTCTGGTTGTCCTCCATCTCTTAATGTTAAAGCTAAGAAATAAGCAACACTGGCATTAGTTGGGTCTTTCTTTTGAGCTTCATTTAAATAATTAAAAGCATTTTGATAATCTTTCTTTCCATAATATAGAAGTCCTACCTGTGTATAAACCAATGGATCCCCAGGAGCATTCTTTACAGCATCTAATGCATATTTAATAGCTTCCTCTATTTTACTTTCTGAAGCTTCAAGCTGACTCATTAAATAGAGAGCGTCAGCAAAATTCTCTTTTTTCTTTAGAGCTTCTGTTAGCTGAAGTCTAACCCCCTCCTTGGTGCCAGCTGATGCCTCAAGGCGAGCCAAAAGCACATAAAGGTAAGGATTCTCCGGATAAAGTTTAATCGCTTCCTTATATGATTTATTTGCATTACTGTAAGCAGCTTCCTTATCGAAAACAATAGCTAATTCGTAAGCACGTCCTAATGAAACATAATTTTGATAATTATCTGGATTAATTGTTATCGCCATTTTTCCAGCATCAACTGCTTTTTGAGAATTTTCTAAATATGCTGTCTTCATGGCTTCCTGGTCTTTTACTTCTTGAGAAACCAAAACTCTTTCTTGACTGATAATATATTCTATTTCCCATCTATAAAATCCGTCATATGGATATATACGCGTAGCTTGTGCAATTAAATTATTTACATTAACTGTTTTATCACTTGCTGATACTGCCGCTTGAGCTTTGTTGAAGTACGTGAAAGCTCTTATTTTATTTATACTCATATAAGAATACAAAACCAATACAACAGCTAGCGGAACAAGAATAAATGCGACTGCTTTATTAGGATGAAAGGCTGTGAGTTTTGCTTTTGCAAGACCTAATCCTGCCACAACCATCCAAGTAACAAGCATTGCGTAAGATAGCGGTATTACCCAAGAAATTAAAGTAAAGTAAGTAAGAATTAGGAGAAGAATGCCTAGTATGACTTTTTCTTCTGTCTCTGTTTCTTCACGATAACTTCTGTATGTACTATAAAGTGCAGAAAGCCCGAGAAGAATAAATGCTATTACTCCAAAAATACCAACTGTTGTGAAAAGCGTAGTTGTTGTTCCAAGTCCCTGTTCAAAATCTGAACCAAAAGATGGTGAAGCTATAACACTTTGTGGGCGATACAATTGCCATGCACGAGAATAACCATTAGCACCAATTCCGAATACTCCATCATTAACGAGAACTTCTTTTCCAACTATTAACGAATCTGTAAAATTTGGACGATTGGCATCACTTGCAGAAAGAGCAACAATCCAAGCTAAAATAACAACAGCTGAAAATGCTAAAGCAATTTTGTAAGCTGTAGAGAGTCTAGATTTTTTAACATAGAAAAACATTGTTACCACAAAAATTCCAATATATGAGGCCAATGCTGTTGGAGAAGTGAAGCCACTAAAAAGTTTTGCTAGAACCTCCATAATTTGACCAATAAATATCATCAAACAAATAAATACTATTGATGAAATTCCTAATACCCCGACTAAAATCATCTTTAACTTATGACGAAATTGTTCTGGCAGAGTTCGCACTAAATACATAACAGCAACCAAAGATAGAAGTGCTACGGCACTATAAGCATTGAGTGATTCTCCAAACAGAGAAGACACTGGGTTGCGTGCAAAAATAACAGACCCAACTACGGACAAAGAAAATAGTACATAGGCTAGAAATTCAAGCTTAGAAATTGTATGCCATGTCCTAGTGATGAGCGCCGAAATAACATATGAGATAATCGCTATACTTATCGCTATTGTCATAGTAATTTGATATGTAATTTCTGGTAAAAAACTAGTCTTTGGTATAAAAAATAAAGGTGAACCAACAACTATAAAAGCTGTTACATATTTATAAACTTTTGAGAAAAAAGATGCGAGGGATTTCATAAAAAATAAGTGGGACTATTAATAATTAATACTCTTATTATATAACTTTTTACCAATTGCTAGGTGTGGACAGTGTTGACAAACAAATTGCGCAAAAACACGTTATACTAAAAATATGATAGATACTTCCTATAATCAAAACACAGAAATAAATAGTGGAGTGGTAAATGAAGAAGCGGTCCCATCTTTACCTGAAACTTTTCCTGAAAATAATGCTTATTCAAAATTACGAAGAATAGCACTTATTTCAACTATTATTCTTATACTGTTAATACTCGCCTATCTATTATATTTAAACGGCAAGAGCCTTTACGAACATGGACTTTAAAAACTCACGAGTCCCCACACTTTATACAGATTTAGCAAGAACATTAGGTGGAGAAATAGATACTTCCTATCATGCTTTAGAAAAAAATAGTCGAGATTTTTCTTCATGCAAAATACTCCCACATATAATTACCTATCCAAAAACAGTAGAGGATATTAAAAAAATAATTGCTTGTGCTGATGAATATAAAATACCAGTTGCTGTAAAAGGTAATGGGAACAATGCTAGCGGAGCTTCTTTAGTTGAAGGCATTGTAATTGATATGACAAAATATTTTAACCGCATAAAACATGTCGACATGCTTGGTAATATTATAAATGTTGACCCTGGTGTTAGTTGCAAAAAAATAAGGGAACATTTATCTGGTTGGAATTTAGAGATACCTTTTTTAACAGAACAAAATGATAACGATACAATAGGTGGTGTTGTTGCTACAAAAAATGTTAGTCCCTCTTCGTTTGAACATGGTGGCATTAATTCTTGGGTGATTGGATTATCTATTGTTCTTTCCAACGGGGAGCAACATATAATCGAAGATGGAATAACGCCGAGCGGAAAATTACTTTCTATTTATCAATCTCTTTTCCCGCTTTTATCAACGGAGACACATATTATTCGTGGAGGAAAGCCAACATGTTCTGAAGATAATTCAGGGTTTAACATTTGGGGGCAAAGCATCGGGCCAAGACAATTAATAAATAATATAATTGGCTCTCAAGGAACTCTTGCAATAATCACAAGTATTAAATTAAGAACTATCCCTAGACCACTATTTAAAAAAACAATACGGATAAGAATACCAGAATATCAAAATCTTCCTGATTGTATTTTGGCCTGTAAAGTAAACGGGGTAGATAATCTTTTTATGTATGATGTCTTACTCGAAAATCTTTCAAGTACTTTTGGTGGGCAGGATAAAGAAATATATTCATCTTCTACTCCACATGTTTTAACGCTTGTCGCTACACAATCAGGAAATGATGAAAAAGCTTTACATGAAAAACAATTAAGGTTGGTGAAGGAATTAAATTTACCTTCCGAGAGTATTACTTGTATGCGTGGAGATAATTATCTTCATAATTTTACTGAACCTTCTCATGTAAAAAAATTATTAGAAAGCTATAGTGGCCAAACTGTAATCCCTTGTATTACAGGCGATGGAATAATTGTTCCAATAGAAAATTTACCTGAGACTTTACTTGCTATAGAAAAATATCATAATGAAAATCATTTAATTTTTAATACCACTGGAAATGTAGGTAGCGGGCATATTTCTGTTATTACATTTATCCCGAATGATATAAATACTTTTGCTGACAAAGTTATAAATGCGACTGAAGCTTGTTTTTCTATAGCAAAAAAATATAAAGGTAGTGGTAGCGCGGGCAGTGGAGACGGACTAATTGGTACAGCCTTTTTGCCATTATTTTATTCTCCAAAAATAATTGAAATATTTTCTAAAGTAAAAAATATTTGGGACCCAAATAATATTTTAAATACTAATAAAAAAATAGGGGTTGATGTTTCTTATATTAAGCAAAGGATATTACCGCCAGATGCAAGTTGTTAGTAAGTAGTGCGTAGTGCGTAGTAATACAAATTCGTATTCATGTCATTCCAAATTTAATTTGGAATCCAGTGTCTGTATTTTTGAATAACAAAATTGTTTCATTGAATATTTTATCTCCTGTGTGTATCCAACTACCTACTACCCACTATTTACTACCTACTAAAATTACCTCCTAACCACTAAATGTTTAATTTGTTCCAACGGGTCATAACTTTCTCTTACGACTTCTCTGGCCCAGATGCGAAATTCTTTTCCCCATTCCCCTTTCACGCGAAAGCCTATAGCAATTACAACATCGGTATTATAAACATAAGTTTTACGTGCCACTTCTTTTTTACCTTCTTTTTGTGTAACCATTAAAGCTCTTTCCGTTAATGCCTTCGTTAATTCTTTCTCTCTATACATTTTTTTCAAATGGTCATTTATAGTTGGAACACTTCGTCCATAAATTCTAGCAATTCTTTTTTGCGTACTCCAAACTTCTTTATCAATAATAAACACTCCTTCTTTTACAAGTTTTGGCTGGTCTTGAGTATGAACATGGGGTAAATTAAGATCATTCTTCATATTTATATTGTATCACGCAAATATTATTATCTTTCTATAAAAACGTATTTCTCTATAAATCCTTGTCTATCTAATACCTTAAAAATAATCGCTAGAGAAAAAATAATAACAGCTAGAGAAATATATGCACTACTTGCACTGGTCATATCAATTAAAATTCCAACGATTAGAGGTCCCATCATAGCACCAATAGTTGTAATACTTTTCATAACACCCTCCACCCTACCAAAATGTTCTGGTGTTGCGGTGGCTGTAATCAGCTCATTACTACCTACAGAAATAAGTTCAAGTATTATGCTTATAATAAACATTATGGCTATCCTCCAAGAGAAACTCGTTAAAAACGAAAGTGATAGAAGTAATAATGCAAAAATAATTAAACTTGTTCCGAGTGTTTTATAACCTTTAGTATCAAATAATTTTCCCAAACTCCATCCGGTGAGTGTCGGTAATATATAAGCTATACCCATAAGTATTACTAAAGTTAAACTTCCACCATCTCGATAAACTTCAATTGGTAAGAAAAATATAACCACCGCTCCTGTAAAAGAAATTAAGAAATTAAATCCGACAATACTTTTTAACATCAAACTCCAATCTTTAATTTCTTTTAAGAAATTAATCGAAAATTTTTGAGTCGCAACTGGGTGAATTTTTTCTTCCTTCTTTCTAAACTTTGAAACCACTAAAAGGCTGATAACCGCAAATGGTGTAATTAGAAAAAGTAAATTTGTAATAGAAAAATATTTAACAAGAAATATTCCAATAATTGCAGACACGACCCACCAAAAATTAGCAACTGTATCAAAATATCCAAAAGCAGTTGCTATTTTACTTTTATCTACATGTCTTCTAAAATATGTATCTCGTCCAACAACATCCAACCCCCAGCTAACTCCATTTATCAATCTTGCTAAGACCAAAAATATTACCATACCAGTAACTCCCGTAAGGAAATATCCTAGCCCGACAAATATATAAAGAAAAGCTCCAATCAAAATTAAAGTTGTTGCCCTTACTTTATCTGCAAACATTCCAATAATTGGAAGAGACAAAATAAAAGTAATATCAACTGCTGCATTTAAAAGTCCCGCCTCAGCAAAACTATTTCCATATGAAAAAAGTAAAACTGGGATTAAGGTTTCAGCAAAACCCCAACCAAACCATCTAATACTTGTTACCTTTGTAATCAAACGTATTCCGTAAGGAATTTCTTTATTACTAAAAATAGATTTTAGTTTTGAGAATACCATTTTATTTTATTTCTTAACCGAAAGTGCGGCTTTTATAAAATCTGTAAATAGAGGATGTGGATCAAGTGGGCGAGCTAATAATTCTGGGTGGAATTGTGTACCTAGGAAAAATGGGTGAACGGATTTTGGAAGCTCAGCTATTTCCATAAGACTACCATCGGGGGACGTCCCCGAGAAAATAAGTCCTGCCTTTTTTAAATCTTCAATATACTGATTATTAACTTCAAATCTATGACGATGACGCTCACTAATTGTATATTTATCACCTGAAATTTTTCCCTTCCCAGCATTTTCATATGCTTTTCTTGCAATACTTCCTGATTTTAATTCACAAGGATAAGCGCCCAATCTCATTGACCCTCCGTAATTCCCATCTTTCATGTGCTTCTTCTGAGATTCCATAATATCAATCACTGGATATTTTGTGTCTTTATTTATTTCTGTCGTGTGGGCGTCAGTTAATCCTGCCATATTTCTCGCATATTCTACAACCATTAATTGCATACCGTAACAAAGTCCAAAATATGGTATTTTATTTTCACGAGCATATTTTATAACGCGCATTTTTCCTTCTACTCCAGTTTCACCGAAACCTCCTGGCACTATAATTCCATCAACATTTGCAAATTGTTCTTTACATAGACTTTCAGCTTTTTTAATATCACCTTCAAAATGTTTTGAATTCATCCAAATAATTTTTGGTTTTGCACCTTGCGTGAAAGCTGAAAACTTTATTGCTTCGATAACAGAAACATAAGCGTCTGATAAAACGAAGTCTCCAGTATCAAAATATTTTCCAACAATTGCTATAGTAACTTCCTTTTTTGTATTTTTAACTTTCTTCACAAAAGAAGACCACGCTGACAAATCCATTTTACGAGATTTCATATGCATCATCTTTTCCAACATTTCACTTAATTTATCTTTTTCAAAATTTTCTGGAACATCATAAATACTTTCTATATCTGGCGCAGAAATAATACGCATAGCTGGCACATTACAAGAAATTGCAATTTTTTCTTTCCTTCTGTCGTCTAATGGAAATTCACTACGAGCAATAATAAAGTCCGCATTTAATCCATAAGAGTTAAGCTGTCTCACAGCATTTTGTGTTGGCTTGGATTTCATTTCTCCAAGAGTTCCTGGAATTGGAAGGAAGGAAACCATAATCACAGCTACATCTTCTGGGTTTTCTAATTTTAAAACACGTGCCGCTTCTATAAACATTATGTTTTGATAGTCCCCTATTGTTCCACCAATTTCGATTATAGAAATATCAGATTTACTTTTCTTAGCACTAGCAATTATGCGTGAAGTTATTTCTTCACGAATATGTGGAACAGCCTCAACACATTTACCTTTATAGCCAAGCTCTCGCTCGCGTTTAATAACAGAACTATAAACCATACCGGAAGTCATATAATCAAGTTCGCTCGCATCACGATTTAGGAAGCGCTCATAATTCCCCATGTCTTGGTCTGTTTCTAGTCCACAATTTAAAACGAAAACTTCTCCGTGTTCTGTTGGGTTCATTGTTCCAGCATCCACATTCAAATATGGATCTGCTTTTATTATATTTACACTGTAACCCTTGGCTTGAAAAATGGTCCCAATAGATGAGGTGGTAATTCCTTTACCTACCCCTGACATAACGCCCCCAACAACAAAGATATATTTGTGGCGCTTCATGTTTAATATTTTTATATTATAGCAGTTTTTACAATTAATGGCTAATGAACTACCTCAAAGCTCGAGGGCGGGGTATCGTATGTCTTTCCAAACTTGCTTGCCACGCCATAGTGTAATCACGAAGGCGAGGATTTGGAATCCAGTGGACACTGGATTCTAGGTCAAGCCTAGGATGACACTGATACTAGAGCAAGCTGACGAGGAATATAACCCTAGAAGGGATTTAACAACTAGCTTCATTCAAAGCTACGCCCTTTTCGAAAAAATTAACTACATTTTGTCCGACTATTTTTGCCATTTCAGCTCGGACGCTGGCACGTGATGAGGCAATATGCGGAGTAAGAACGACGTCCGGAATATCTTCCAAACCGGCTGTAATTGCTGGCTCAAATTCAAAAACGTCTAACCCTGCACCTTTTATAACTCCATTTTTTAGAGCTTCGACTAAGGCAACTTCATCAATTACAGGCCCGCGTGAAGTGTTAATTAAAAACGCTTCTTTTTTCATTAAGCTAAAAGTGTCTTTATTTATTAAATGCTTAGTGGTAGGCAATAGCGGAACATGCAGTGTAACTATATCGCTTTGTTTTAATAAACTTTCTTTATCCATAAAAGTAGCACCGATTTTTTCTTTCAAAAAAATATTTTCTTTAACGTCAGAATAAATAATCGGACAATTAAATCCAAAATGTAAAATAGATGCAACCTCTTGCCCAATTGCACCCCCACCTAAAATACCAATTGTCTTTCCTGTTAAATCAACTCCATTTAATAATCCCGGCATCCATCCAGTAAATTTCCCAGATCTAATATATTCGTCTCCTTCAGTTGCTCTTGTTGTTAATGAAAGCATGAGGGCAACTGCGTGTTCAGCAACAGCACGTGATGAACATCCAGGAGTATTTGTTATAACAATATTTCTTTCTTTTGCATCTTCTAAATTAATATTATTAAAACCAACCGCATATTGCGCAACTATTTTTATAGTTGGACACGCGTCAAAAATTTCTTTATCAATACTGTCAGTCAAAAATGAAACAAGAGCATCATATGGTTTTTGTGATAATGTTTTTATCAATTCATCTTTTGATGGGGCGTCATCTGTAGAGCCAATATCAACTATATAACCATTATCTTTCATAATTTGAATACCAACTTCCGGTATAGCTCGTGTAATGTAAATTAATTTTGTCATATTTTTATTATTATAAAGTTTTCTCAGTGCGAACATGTAGAACACTATTAAAAATTCACTTCGTTCATAATAACTATAGCTTACTACATTTAGCGAAACTTTTTTTGTCGTCGCTCGCATGAAGTATAAAAGGTTACTTTTCTACTTCACTGCTCTCTAGCCAAAATAAAACCTTATGGGCCTCTGCGTTTCTAATTATTCTATCCAATATCTTCACGGTTTCAACTGGATAATCCCCTTCTGTTGTTTCTTCAGATAACATCACCGCACTTGCTCCACCTGTAACGGCGAAAGCAACATCTGTAACTTCTGCTCTTGTTGGTCTATCTTTTTTTACCATAGAAAGCAACATCTCAGTTGCAACTATTACATATTTATTTTTCTTATTACAGGCTGAAAGTATTCTTCTTTCAAGGAATGGAATTTCTTCTATCGGAAATGCTAATCCTAAATCCCCTCTTGCAATCATTATTGCATCTGACTCATCAATAATTGTCTCAATATTTTCCACAGCGATTTTTCTTTCTATTTTTGCAATTACTGGAATATTTGCGCCCAAAATTGTCATATGATTACGTAAGTCTTTTATGTCATCTACTTTCCCAACATAAGACATTGCGACATAATCCACATTTTTTGAAACTCCAAAAACCAAATCATTTAAATCTTTTTCTGTAAGGACTTCTGTAGCACCATCTGTAAAATGATGCCCATCTTTTTCTTGAGTACGGGGCCCTGATAAATCTTGTATGATAAGAATTTTTTTACCAATCTTCTCACTTACTTCTCTCACTAAAGAAATTATTTCTGACATTTCTTCATGTGTCCCCCAAGAAAAATTAAGCCTAACCATATCAATCAAAGGTAATATCTGTAAAAGAATTTCTTTTTTATTAGTGGCCGGACCTATTGTTGCTATGATATTTGTTTTCCTTTCCATATTTATTTTTGTATTGCACTTAATCTTTGATATTTCACTTCTCTTTCTTTCGGGCCACGCGCACCGGACTTCATTCCAAAAGTTTTAAAAGCAATTGTTATATCTGCAATCATATCATCTAATGTCTCTCCGCTTCTGTGGCTTACTATACATTTAATATTATTTTTTTGAGCAAAAGTAATAGTGTCTATCGTTTCTGAAAGTGTGCCAATTTGATTTGGTTTGATAATCATTCCCTTTATCCTTGCAATGGAGACAGCCCTCTTTAATCTTTCAACATTAGTTACAGTTAAATCATCTCCAACAATTGTTACTTCTGGAATTGCTAATTGCAAATCTCTAAAAGCTTCAAAATCTTCTTCAAAGAATGGGTCTTCAATGGAAATTATTGGGAAAGATTCTGCAAAAGAAATATATGTATCTCGTAATTCCTCTTTTGTGTGTTCTTCATTACCAATTTTATATAATTCTGTAGACTCATCATAAAAAGATGAAGCGGCAACATCTAACGCAAACATGACTTTATCTTCTACACCACAAATTTTTACTGCTTGAGATAAAAGCTCTAGTGGCTCGCGTATATTTTCTGTTGGAACCGCATAACCCCCTTCGTCCCCGCGTGCCACATCACCATATTTTTCTGAAATAATATTCCCAAGAGCATCTTGTACTTTTTGGGCTATATCTAATGACTCTTTAACACTTTCCACTTGAGGAACTAAATGATATTCCTGAAAAGCTAATTGCGTATTTGCATGTTTGCCACCATTTATTAAATTAAAATATAATTTTGGACAAGTAATGGAGGATGTTACTTCAGCCAAAGTTTCTAAATATTCATAAAATTCTTTACCAACTGATTTAGAAGCAGATTTTGCAACTGCAATACTTACTCCTATCATGCTATTTCCTCCTAAGTTAGTTTTATTAGAAGTTCCATCTAATTTTAGAAGTAAATTATCAATTTCTCTTTGATTATCAACGTCCATTCCTAGAAGTGCATCATTTATTTTTGTATTTATAATTTCCTGTGCTTTTGTAACTCCGCCTTTACTTGTACCGTCATCTCGTAATTCAAAAGCTTCATATTTACCAGTACTAGCACCAGAGGGAACCATACAAATACCAATATTCCCTAAATCATCAATTACAGAGACAGAAAGTGTAGGAATATTTCTTGAGTCATTAATTATTTCTGCACTTATGCTTTTTATTTTACTCATACTTTTTTAAATTAATTTCTCATCATTAAATAAAGGTCCGAAACATTACTTCCGGTATCCCCTGTGATTATTACCTCCCCGATTTCTTCAAAGATTTCATTATCTTTATTGTCTTCATGCAACTTTTCTACATCTAAATTTCTATCTTTTATTTTTCTTTTAGTTTCAGCATCAATAACTGCACCAGCATATACCGATTTATTATCTATTCCGTCTGATGCATATGCGATAAATAAATCTGTATCACTAATTATATTTAATGCCTCAGTTCCAGTGTAAAGATTTCTGCCTCCAATCCCACCTTCTTTTTTAAGAGCAATAGAAAGCTCTCCACCAGCTATTACAACACTTTTATTTTTTAAAGCAGAATATGCATTTTTAAGAAAAATCTCCGGTGTGTCATAAACTTCATCCCCTAAAAGAATAACTTCATAGCCTCTTTCTTTAGCTTCCAATTCCATCGCACGCAATGCTTCTTTATTTGAAACAATGGGAACATTTCTTACATTTTCAAAATACTTTTCTTCTTTCGGAGTTTCATTTAATCTAAAAACATTTTTTATATTATGTTTTGTAAGTAATGCTTCAGCATCAGCTACAGTTGAGTGGTCTAAATAAGTTGGACCAGATGCCACCTCTCCGAAATGGTCTCCTGGGACATCACAGAAAACTAGACTCACCACTGTTGCTGGATATAAAAATTTAGCGAGTCCCCCTCCTTTAATTGTCGAAATATGTTTACGTAAAATATTTAATTCTTTTATATTCCCTCCAGCTTTAAGGAAATTAGAATACAATTCACTGCCTTGCTCGCACTCAGATTGTGGTAAACACAAAAGTGCAGAGCCTCCACCTGAGACAACAACTATTGCTAAATCTTTTTCTGTTAAACTTTCAGCCAAGTCTTTTATTTTTTGTGAGATTTCAACATTGTACGATGTTGGAAGCGGGTGAGAGCCTTTATATACTTTTACATAATTACATTCACTTATATGTTTATCAATTACTATTCCACCTGCTATTTTATTTCCTAAAATACTTTCTATTTCTTGTACGGCTTTACAAGACGCCTTTCCAAATCCAAAAACAAAAACCTTATCATAATCTTTTAAATTATATTTATGTCCATGAACAAAAAGAATTTCATTTTCTAATGAAATGGCTCTTTTAACAACTAAATTAGTGTCTATTGCTAAGCTCCCCTTTTCCAGAATTGATAAAGCATCTATTCTTAACTGATTGGTGGCAATACTGTCGAAGTTAGAGATAATGTGGGCCATATTTTGCTAGTATATCAGGGATAGCCACCGGCTAACAGTCAATTTTTTTAAATTTCAAAATTTGATTACAACCTTATAAGGTCCTGCGGGTCAAGTTTTTCACAATTATAATCCCATGGTCATGAAAAACTCTCTAAAAACATTAATGTTCAATGTTATTGTTATCCAAACCTTCAAATAATTAACTCTAACTAATCACATTTGATTAGAGTTAAGCCATAGCTAACTCTAATACGTTTGATTTAATTTAAACCAAATACATCTCAAGCTTCTCTTTTACTTTTTCCCATTTAGGATATTTTTCTTCTAAAAGATTAAAAAACTTTATATTGTGATTCTTGTATTTTATATGGCACAATTCATGAACAATCACATAATCAATACAATCTTTTGAGGTATGAATAAGTTTCGGGTTCAAAAAAATCTTATCCTGCTTTAAAAAACTTCCCCAACGTTTCTTCATATCTCTAATTGCAAGTTTTGGAATGGTTTTATACTCGAATTTAGAAACCATCTCAACAAATCTGTCCTGAAAAACTTTATTTGTTTTTTCTAAAAACCAAGCATCAATCAATTTTCTAGTATATTTGCTATTTGAAACGGCTTTTGTCGTATTTATAAATAATTTGCCTTTAGTAATAGAAACACTGTCTTGCCTACTATTCTTAACAAGAAGTTTGTATTGTCTGCCTAGATATAAATACCCCTCCCCTGAAATATATTCTTTTTTATAAATCTTCCTCTGATATTTTTTAAAAAAAGAAAGTTGCTTTTCTAACCAAAACCATTTTTTCTTTAAAAATTTTTCAATACGTTCGCTATCTGTATGCTCCGGACATTTAAGAATAATTAAAAGATCTGGTGTCACGGTTAAACTTAATGTTTTTCTAACTTGTTTAATGAGTTGATATTCATACACAAAATTACCAAAAATAAATTTCTTCATATTTTTTTCTATGAGATAATTTCAAAGTTATTTTCGGCTAATTGCATAATAGTATTAAGAATAAACTGAGCTTGGCTGTTATCAATAGATATATCTTTTTCTACCTTAAGAACATCATAAAGATAATCATCAACGCTACTTCTCATTTTACGTTTTACATCAACATTTTTATACCAATCCACTATTGCCTCTTTTTTAAGAACAGAAAAAATATCAAGGATAGTAGAAATATACATTTCTTCACTTAAATTTAACCCATCAAATTCATTTCGTAAATTACGATAAAATATATCAGCTCCTTTTTGTGATTCAATTTTTGCAGGAAGCCCTACATCCTTTTTTTCAATAACTGTATCTTGAATTAATCTCATCTGTTTCAAGACCTCTACATCAGCCAATTTCCCCTGGCGCATCTTTTCAAGAATCTCAGAAATCTTTTTAGAAAAACGATTGTAAAACTCTGGATCTGTATGCTCCCTCTCAGTAATAGTACGTTGTGTTTGAGCAGCTATAGCTTCTGCTTTTGATTTATCAGAACGAAGCTTTTCTACAGCTTCGTCAAAATCTTTTTTATCAGTAATACTGACCTGCTTTGTAAGTAATTCTATACCCTTAGCATCGACATATTTATCTAGAATTTTTACTAATGATTGTTTATACTCCGATAGATCAACCTGTTCTTTATACATTAAACTCGCAGATTTACGAAGCTCCATAAACTTTTTCAAATCTCGTTTATACATATCTAAATGTTTAAACTCATGCACAAAATTTTGTAATACCAGACACTCATTCATATTTCTAATAAGATCATTCAGTGTTTTATAAAAAACCTCTCTAGTCGGCTCATCTTTGAGTAATTGAATATACGTCTCGTCGTCGGTAGAATTTTTTATTTCTTTAAACAAATCATTAAGAAGCCCATAATTTTGTTCTAATTCATTTATTTTTTGATTGACATCAATTAATGTTCCTTTCACATCATCTTCATCATAATTACCAAAAAGCTTCATAGCTGTTTTTATATTCTTAGCATTCTCCGAATAGTCAATTATGTAACCAGAGGTCTTGGGAAGTTTCTTATTTTCATACAAACGATTAACACGCGCTATAGCCTGTAATAATCCATGATCATGTAAACTTTTTGCAAGATATAAAACTGTATTCCTTGGAGCGTCAAAGCCCGTAAGTAATTTATCTACAACAATAATTATCTCAACACCTTCATCATTATGTTTAAAACTATCAATAACATCTTTTTCATAACTACTCACACTACTATGCTTGGTGCGAATAGTATTTAAATATTCCACCACTTCTTTTTTATGTGTATTTTCAACATTTCCATCTTCATGCTCGTCAGAAATAACAACCTCGGTACGAATACTACCACTTCTCTCAAAATATTTCTTAAATAAGACGGCTGAGTATTTTGATGGGGCAACAATTTGTGCTTTTAATCCTGTATGCTGAAAATTATTTATGAAATGTTTTTCTATATCTCGAGCTATTTCCTCAATTCTCTGCGGATTATTCTCAATAACATCAAAAGTGATTTGCTTCTGAAGTTGCATAACATGCTTTTTTGTTATCAGACTACTATTATATTTCTTACTCATATCTTCCGAAACTCTATCAGTGTGTTTATCTATTTGCTCTGCATTTTGTTCAAGTTCAACATATCTACCTTCATAAACAAGAGGTAAAATAATTTTGTCTTGAAGAGCATCATCAATAGTGTACTTGTCTATATATCCACCGAACTTTCTCCAACTTTCCTTTTCATTTTTCATGAGCGGAGTACCAGTAAAACCTATATAGCAAGCATTTGGAATAATACGATTCATTTCTATATTCGCCATACCACTTTGACTTCTATGTGCTTCATCTACAAGAACAAATATATTTTTATCATTATCAACAAAGCCTGACTTTTTCTTAGCTGCTGATTGAAACTTATGAACCAAAGTAGTAATCACAGACAGATCTTTTTCTTTGATTAATTTCAAAAGATTTTCTCCACTTGTTGCCTGAACAACTTCTTTCTTAAGATTGCAATTTTTAAAAGTATCCTTTATTTGTTTATCCAAATCTTTACGATCAGTCACAATAATAACGCGTGGACTCAAAATCTTTGGATCCTCAATAAGAGCTTTTACAAACATAACCATAGTTAAAGACTTACCAGACCCTTGAGTATGCCAAACAAGCCCACCCTTTCGTCTTGTAATCCCCTGCTCACTTATTTCTTCTTCCTCCACACATTTAAGCATTTTATGAATGGCAAAATACTGCTGATAACGTGAAAGCTTTTTCACACCAGCATCAAATAAAATATAATTCTTTGTTAAATCCAAAAGTCTCTTTGTTTCAAACAAAGAAACAACACCTCTGTCTTGCTCTGTAGGAATTCTATCAGTTCTTTGTTTATGTCCTTCAGTATATCCATTAAGATCTTGCAGGATTTTTGCATAGGTATCGGCATCGATTGGCTTTTTGATAAGTTCGATTATCTTTTTATTTAAATCCTCCTCATCCATTCCTTTTTCTTTCCAGACAGCATAGAACTTATTTCCAGTGCCAGTTGTCCCATACTGTAATTCTTTACCGTTTGTGCCGACAAGAAGCTGTGTGTATGTAAAAAGCTTTGGACAATATTCAGGACTTTGATATCTATTTAATTGACCAATGGCCTCAACTATAGCAACACTTGATTTTTTATTCTCAATAACAACAAAAGGTATGCCATTTATAAAACAAACAATGTCTGGACGAATATTTTGTTTACCACTAACTACAAATTCTGCTGACACATGAAAAGAATTATTTAAAGGATTTTCAAAATCTATAAACCTAAAATTTTTAGAAACCTTTTTACCACCATGATTTACTGTTATAGTTTTGCCACCACTTGTTGGCATAATCATATTATAAATTTTTTGCGCAGTATCTATGATGCCTTCATATTGCATATGCTCAAGCTCATCAATAACATCTCGCACATCTTTTTCACTAAACTTATATTCAACATCATCAATTTCATAACTGTTTATCTCCATCAACTTTTGTGTAGCAATATCTGAGAGTATAAAATTGGAAGTATCGCCACCTCTCTGCTTTAGAGCTTCTTGCACAGAAACATATGTATAACCCATATTCAAAAGCAACTCTACAAACGGAAGTTGTGATTGTTTTGCTTCATCAAAATTTACATTCTCTAATAACATATATTTATTTAATTAATTTCTTACTCTTTGCTGGTGGTAAATAATTCTCATTGTTTACTACCTTTTTACCAGTCTTTTCTTCTAGAGCCAGCTTTGCGTCTTTTGCAATTTTACCACCCCTCCTAGCTGGAATTTTATTATCTTCAAAACCTACAATTTCTCCTGACTCTGCTATTTGTCTTGTTGAAAGTTCTGCAAGTGCCGTAAAAATCAATTCCGCCTCACTCATGTGATCACGCAAATTTTGCGATTTCAAACCTTTAATTTTCTTATGATCCTTAATAGAAACTTCAGCCCATTCAGAATGAATGATATTTGTTAAAATCGCATATTCTTCCCCTTCTTTTACGCCAGACTCTTTCCAATAATCAGTTAATTTGTTTCTTGTTTCTTGCCCCATCATTCTTTGTTGTATCCACTTTTCACTTCTACCATGTTTCTGCCAATATTCCCGTGAACGATTAAGAGCAATTTCTGGATTTTGCATTTCTTCTATTCGCTCTTGCCCAACTTTTGCCAGCCACTGTTTGAAAGGTTCAGCCTTTGGTGATGAGATAGATTGAATAATACGAAATACCCCTTGTAAATCAGCACAATTCATCTTTTGAAGACCACCTACAGTTGGCACGTCAAGGGTATGTACAATTTGTACCCACCCTTGACCAAGTTCAACATCTCTTTTCTTCATCTTTT
Organism: Candidatus Nomurabacteria bacterium; assembly: GCA_003518045.1. Classification (GTDB taxonomy): domain Bacteria; phylum Patescibacteriota; class Minisyncoccia; order Phycocordibacterales; family UBA5272; genus UBA11704. The sequence goes on along the minus strand of DOZK01000020.1, from coordinate 30,595 downwards.
GAATGTATTGCTTTGAATCACTAGATTCGATCAATACCTGAACTACATCCTCCACAACAAAAAAACATTGTTCATCTTTCCACACTCTTCGCACTTCTTTTGATTCAAAAACTGCTGGATGTATATTTTTTTGTATTATTTTTTTCATATTGTTTTTAATTTCAACTAGTTAATTTTTGTAACAAGTTCATATGTCTACCTCTTGGATGAATACTTTGGTTTATTTTTACCAATAAATGAATTTAATCCTTCCCCACTATCTGCAAGATATTTCATTTGATCAATCACATACTGCCCAACCTCTCCACCCGCATATTCGTATTCTGAATTATCTTTAAAGTATACCCTTATCCAACTTTCCCCGTAATCGTAACCCATAATATTTGAATCATTGTCTCCATCTGTGTATGTTTTCATAAATTTTATTTAACTTTTACTAATAAATTTTCTGGGGTACGAATTGTGCCAGTTATGAGATTGTTGAGGAGATATCGTTTTTGATCTTTAATAAGAGATAGTTTCTTTTCTAATTGTTTTATTTCTCCATCTGCGATTGTAATAATATCCGCAATTTCTACTTGTTCTTTAATGGAAGGGAGTTCTATTTTTAATTTAAAAAAGAATTTTTTATCAAGATGCTTGATACCTGAACCAGTAAAACCTTTATGATTAATTAAATCTTCTAACCTTTTTAGAATATAAAACAGAAATTTACAATTTTCTTTTGAGGTAAAAACAAAGCAGTCTGACATCACAGCAAATTTCCCAAAATAATAATCAAAATATGCGACACCACCAGTATTAGCAATTAACATCTCACCATCAAAATCAAACTCATTAAGATATTGGTCAAATCCTTTTGATGAATTATTAAAAAATGGATACATGCCGGTGTCTAAGGAGTGCCCAGATTGCCTGTTTGTTTTTTCTTGTTTAATTATTAAATCTCCTAATTTTACAATTTCCCATTTATCTTTAAAACCACTCAATCGTTTTTTACCAGTCAGCAAATCCTGCATCAAACCTTTTTTGATTTGTTTCTTAATTTCAATTTTCAATATAAGTTTTTCAATTGATTTGTCCCATGTTTCAATAACTGAGACTATACGATTCTGTTCAAGGATGGGTGGTAAGTTTATTTTTATTTTAGAAATAGTTGATGCTGACAAACTTGGAACGCCTGAAGCTTCGTTGTAGTCATACCATTTAATGGTATTAAATTTATAAAATAAATATTTTGCGATAGAATTTTCTTTTATATGACTATAAAATAATGTATCCACTGTCCAGAACGGAGTGTCCATATATCTAGGTTTATCAATAGTGCCCTTTCTACCAATTAAGACAGAAGGTTTTGAATATAAAGGCGTATTGGTTCTTCCGATGATTCCACCAGTTGCAAGAATTGGATATTTACCACCAACTACTTCAATTTCTTTTTGAGGTTTACCATGCTTAATCACCAAACAATCACCAAGTTTTAATTGTTGCCATCCAGTAGGAATATTTTTTTGTAATTGATTAGTTTTCATACTATTTTATTTTTGGAGTTTTCTTGAACAGATTCAATGTATACTCAATTTTATTTAGTAATTCATCAAACGTAATAATTTCTACCTCTTTATTTGACATTCTAAACAAATCAAAACTATCTTTTTGTTTTTGATTTAAATTTGTTAAATTTCCAACAATGACCACACATCTTGAGTTAGAAATTTGAAGATCTGAACCACCTAATTTTGCGTAGAAATTTTTCAATAATTCATTTTTTTGATCTTGGACTTGAATTATTGAACCTGATAAATCCTTAGTTATAGGAAATACACCCTTTCTATACTCAGTCTTCATCACTATTGGAGTTTTATGAGTTTTTATTTCAATAAAAGCAACATTGCTGGTCAGATTATTTTTATATAAAAAATCTACAATTTTATCATTATTAGTTTCAGTTATATTATTCCCACCAACATTAAACTTATCCTTTGTAAAAGAAACTGGGAAAAAGAATACATTGCTAAATATCCAATTGTTTTTATTAAAAAATACTTGCCACTCTTCCTCTTTTGTACTTTTCTTCATAAGATCTTTATATCTTATAAGTATATCTTCAACATATAAGGTATCGATTTGGCTTTTTGATGATAATAAAATCTCTTTGCTTAAAATTTTATTATCAATAAATCCTTTAATAACTTCAGAATCTTCTAGAGATAACTTCATTTGATCAATATCATACTGCCTAAAAAAATTAGACAAATCATTTTCTGTATACTTAATCTTTTGGGCAACTAAAAATTTAGTTGGCAAAATAGAGTTGAATATATTTTGATATGCTTGTCTCGTTTCTTTGCCTTGTTTTTCTTTATGCTTTTCTGTTCTTAATTCGATTTTTTTAAAGTCAGATATTAAGATATTTAATTTATTTTCTTTAACTTCTATCTTTCCCTTTTCTGAAAAAACAATCTCGTTAATTTTCGGATATTTTTCTTGGAAAAAATAAAATAAATCCTGTATACCTTTTGGCTTTGTGAACCCAAAACCCCCTGTTACGTTTGTTGATATACCGGAAGATGGTTTTTTACCACCAATTGTTGTGATCTTAAGGATTGAGTCATATCTTTTTTTAATATCACCACCAAAGCTATAAAATGGATACCTGGTAATATTTCCATTTTTAAATTTCTCTAACACTAAAAATCCAGTATCTTTTCCTTCAAAAGATAAATTATATGACTCCTTGTTCTTTGTTTTATTAATGAGTAATAAAGATACATTTTTCATATAGTCATTTAATTCCTAATTCCTTTAAATATACGACCATTTGCTTTTCTAGCTTTTGAAGCTCTGGCTCAAGTTCTGCAAGCTCTTTCAAGTTTGCTTTAATATCAACGGGTTCTTCTTCTACAAAAGTATCTACATAGCGAGTGATATTGAGATTAAAATCATTTTCTTCCAACTCCTTAAAATCAACTTTACGAGCAAACTTTGCAACATTCTTACGATTCTTGTATGTAGAATAAATCTTATCAATATTTTCTTCTGTAAGAATATTCTGTGCTTTGTTGGCCTTAAATTCTTTTGACGCCTCAACAAAGAAAATATCTTTCTTGCTTTCGTTTTCTCCGCCTTTTTCACGAGAGCGGTCTATGATGAGAATAGCAACAGGAATACCAGTTGTCTGGAATAGTCCTGAAGGGAGCCCAATGACTGCATCAATAATATTTTCTTTTATTAATTGCTCACGAATTTTTCCTTCTGCTCCACTTCGGAATAAAACTCCATGTGGAACGATTACAGCTATACGCCCTGTCTTTGCTTTTGCAGTCTCTACCATGTGTGTAATAAAAGCAAAGTCTCCTTTATCTTTTGGTGGAATGCCACGCCAAAAACGATTATATTTATCTCCTTCTGCCTGTTCGGCTCCCCATTTTTTAAGAGAGAACGGTGGGTTACTCACGATAGTGTCAAACTTCATTAAATGATCATTCTCTACAAGAAGCGGATTATTTAATGTATCTCCCCATTCTAATCGGGCCGAATCTTTATCATGAAGGAACATATTCATACGAGCGAGTTGATATGTTGAACCAGTAGATTCTTGTCCATAGAGGGCATAATTTTTTGAACTTTGCTTTTCTACTTCTTCACCAGCGAGCAAAAGTAGGCCACCGGAACCTGAACATGGGTCGCATATACGAGCTCCTGGTTTTGGTTCTGCTAATTTTGCTACGAGCTTCGCAACATTTCTTACCGTAAAAAATTCCCCCGCTTTTTTTCCAGCGTCAGCTCCAAAGCGTTCAATCATATACATATATGAGTTACCAATGATGTCATCACTCACATCTGACAAATCAATTTTGGTGAAATCCTGCACGAGGTGGCGAAGCATTTTGTTTCTCTCATTTAATTTCCCAAGAGTTGATTCAGAGTTGAAGTCAACACTGAATACACCTTCTAATTTTTCTTTGTTTGTATCTTCTATACGATGAAGTGCTTTGTTTATTTCTTCACCTAAATTATCTTGCTCCAAAATAGAATAAATATAATCAAATGAGGATTTCAGTGGTAAATAGAAACGACTAAGCTTCATTTTTTCTTCAATACGTTTCTCATCATTTCCAAAACGTTTTTTATATTCTTCGTGTTCCTGCTTTGATTTGTCACTGAGATACTTAAAAAAAAGCATCGGCAATACGTAGTTCATATAGTCCGCCCCATTTAATTGTATGCGAGAAGAATCTGCTGCCCCCCAGAGAATTTTGTTCAGATCTTCTTGTGTGTATTTTTTTGTCATGGTTTATTTATTGTTAAAATTATCTAATATAAGAATCTTTTTTAGTTTCGTATCTTTTATCTTTAAACGATAATAATAAGCTACAGCTCCAAAAACTAATGTAAACAAAGTAAAAGAAAGACTAACTGCGAGTAAGACTTTATTAAAAGGTGTTGTGGCAAAAGATACCCAAAAACCAGAGGATACAGACATAGACAAAGAAATTAACCACAAAAATATTTCATAATGTCTTATATCATTTGCCCGAACAAGCTCTATATGAACACACTCAGGGAAAGCAATTTCCACTTTCATCGATTCTGCTATTGTGTTTTCTGTTTTTGTTTTCATATCTTTTGTTCTCTAACTAAATTAGTGAATGCTGTGTTAATAATGTTTTGTTTTATTTCTTTTTTCCTTTCTAAAATCTTTTCTTGTTGTTTAATATTTTCATTGAGTTCTATAAATATTTTTTGTTTTTGGAGTGATGGTATCGGTATCTGTAATTCTTCTAAATTTTTTCGTGGCACTGTTTTTATATATGAACCTGATAATAATTGTACCAAATCATTCTGCCCATCTGAGGAGTTTAAATATATTGAAATGTATTTAGGTAAAATAATTTTATCTGTAATGCGTATTATAAAAATAGATGAGGACGCTATTACGTTTTTTTCTTTACTCTCAAAAATAGTTGACCGAAAACTTCCAGGACCTCTAGCGCGAGATATTAAAAGAATGTCATTATATAAAACATATGAATTACTGCGAGATAGTTCGAGAGAAACTTTGGTAAGACCACTTGTGTTTAAAATAGACTCATTTTGAATAATATCTTTTGCCTGTAAAACAGAAATATTACCATTTAATGCAGGCAAAACGGCTTCACGAAAGGTATATCCTGTATATACCTCAGCAATATCTTGTAATTTAACTTTTCTAAACATAATTACATATTATCAAACTATATTTTAAATGTCAATCATTTTTAGACACACACACTTGTTACTGTTTAATTTAAATGTAATTTTATGACTTTATACTTAAAAACCCTGATTTTGAAAGAACAATATGGTCAACGACTTCAATTCCAAGTAATTCCCCTGATTGTTTGAGTCGTTCGGTAACTTTTTTATCTTCTTTTGAAGGTTCAAGTGACCCTGACGGGTGATTGTGGGCGATAATTATTGACGCTGCTGAAAGTTTTATAGCTGGTTCAAAAACTTCGCGCGGGTGAACAAGACTTGTATTTAAAGTTCCGATTGAAATAATTTGCCTTTCTATTAGACGACTTTGAGTATCTAAAAAAAATGCTGCAAAATGTTCTTTCTTTGATTCACGAAAGTCTGCACATAGATTCCATACATCTTGTGCTGATAATACTTCGGGATTACGGTCTGTATGCAAACGCTTTCCGAGTTCCAATAATGCAATAATTTGTGAGGATTTTGCTTTACCGAGGCCTTTAATTACCAAAAGTTTTTCTAAAGTAATTTTATCAATTCCATCCTTTTCTATATTTTTTAAAATCTTTTTTGAAAGTTCTAATACATTTGTATCTTTAATTCCAGAACCAAGCAAAAGAGCCAAAAGTTCATGGTCTTTGAGCTTATTAACTCCATACTTCTGAAGCTTCTCCCTCGGCAAATCTATTTTTGCTAATGATTTTAATTTCATATTTACCTTATTTTAACCCCGACATTTTTTTGCTTGTCCATCAACAATGTACAAGTTAATTCTTTACCAGAACAATCCCCTGTCCACTCACCGAAAGAGCGGCCTTTCGCTACTATTGCTTTTAATGTAACTATTTTTCCTGAAGCAAAACCAGCTAAACATTTTTCTGGATTATAACCACAATTGATACCTGGTAAATCTGATTTAATAACTACCCCTTCTTCTCTAAAAATAAAAAGTTGATTAGCTCCTTTTTGCCAACACTTTCTACCATCCCAAGAAGTATCAGTAGCACATTCTACGTTTATATTAACTGTATCTAATGTCTTTCCGCCACCAGTAAGAGAAATTTTATGAGTACCTCGTTCTAATGTAAGAAAAGTAAGGCCTGTCGCATTTTCAGTTTCTGCTTTAGCAATTTCTACTGGATCAGCATCCAGTGGATACGGAAAACTATTTTTATCCTCTGTTGATATGTAATATTCTGTTCCATCAAGATTAATTAACATATCGAGGGCTGTATTATTTACCCATCGTAAAGGAATATTACAATTCTCTCTCCCTAGTGTTACATAACAAGTTTCGGACGGATGAGATATTGAGGTGATACGTCCAGTACGTTCTATTGGTTTCTTAACTTCAAATCTAGCATATACGGTCATATCTTCCAGCGTATTAATAATACATTCTAAAGACTTACCACAACTAGCTTCTGACCATTCTTTAAAAGCGTAGCCTTCCATAGGGATTGCTTTTAAATTAATTTTTTTGTTCCCGGAGAAAGTTTTTTTACAAGTTTCTAGATTATGACAAAAAATAGTATTTTCTGGATAGAAAATACTTCCACCTTGGTTTGTAACGATGGTTAAATTAACTCCGTTACTTTTTGTTGTCTCATTTTGTGCTGGACTGATCGTATTTTCTTTTTTAGAAATCTCAGTATTTTTTTCTATTTGTTCCTTCGCGTTTTTTCTATCGGCTAAAATTTTTTTGTATTCTAATTCTTTATTTTTTACTTCTTCTAAAATCTTTTTTTGTGATTCTTTACTTGTACTACCGACTAAAAAATTAGAGCTAGTTGCTTTAGTAATTACTGAATTTAAGCCACTCTGTTCCGCAGATTTTCCTACAATTTCTTTTGTCTGTTTTGTTTTATTAAAACTAAACCAAGAAATAGGGTTCCACCAAACAGCAAAAGTAATTTGAGGAATAACAAGTAAGGAAATAGCTATGCTTAGTATTTTATTTTTTGACATATGTCTACTATTGTAAACTTATTTAGCAAATTTTTCTATCCACCAATTTTTTAAGAAAGAAAATGAGAGGGTTGAGAGGAAAAATCCAATAGTTGGAATGAGGGCATTAAGTAAAAAGTTTGGAACTCCGATAAAATACATAACTAAGGATGCAACAATGTAAGTTATTACTATTATTGAAATCTTACGAAAAAAACTTGTCTCCCAAGCTTTATTCTGCTCGACTTTTTTGTTTCGATTTTTTATTATTTCTAAATCTTCTTGTATTTGTTTAATTTGGGATTCCATATTTAAAGAGTATATCAATTCTAAATTTTTAAGTATTTATTATAAACGTAAATTATGTGTATTTTTAGGTATAATTTATGTATTCCAGTCCCTTTTCCTCCGGATAGGCACACACAAGAAAACCCCTCTTAAGGGGTTTTCTTAAAATACGTGTGTGCCTATCCGGATTTGAACCGGAACTGAGGGCTCCACAAGCCCGCGTGCTAACCATTACACTATAGGCACCATATACACAATTCGTTTCCGAATTAGGGTTTTACTCTAACACATTTTCGATATTTTTTGAAGAGCGAGGAATTCTTTTAATTTGAGCATAAAATGTAAAAACACTAAGTCGAGTGACTTAGTGTTTTTAAATTTGGTGCCCAGGACTGGACTTGAACCAGCATGTCTTTCGACGTTACCACCTCAAGGTAATGGGTCTACCAATTTCCCCACCTGGGCATTTAATTTAATTTCTTATGAGGTATTGAAATACTAACACGGAAAAATTAAAAACTAAAGAGCGAGGCCTACGGCCTCGCTCTTTTTATTTTTACTATGCTGTAACTTCTTCCGGAGTTTCTTCTACAGCTACTTCGGTTGTTGTTGTACTTCCTTTCTTTACAACTTTAACATCTTTCTTTAACTTTCTACGTACATCACGTAATGCCTTATCGCGAACATAATAAAGTTTACTTCTACGAGTTTTCGCATGACGGACTAATTCAATCTTATCAATCATTACAGAATAAAGTGGGAATACACGTTCCACTCCAACACCTGACGCAACTTTACGAATTGTGAAAGTCCCACCTATCTCTGTACCATGCTTTCGAGCAAGAACCATTCCTTCAAAAGCTTGAAGTCTTGTCTTTCCATCAGCTTCTTTGATTTTATTCCATACACGAACAATGTCTCCAGATGCAAAATCAAGTCCTTTACGGACTTCAATATCAACGGGTGTTAACTTAATAGTTGTTTTCATAATTTCTTACAAGATTCTATGTAGTAATCTAAGTGGGGGTATTTTAACACAAAAAATCTATATAAGCAACAGCTTTTGGGTAGACATTAGACAATAGATTTTAGATGTTAGATAAATACAAAAACTAATGTTTAATCCATGTTTATTTTCCATCCAATAGAAGACGCTTTAAAACTTCAATCATATCCTCTGGAATATCAGCAATAAAGGTTTTTGTTACCTTCCCTTCTTTTTCTCCTGGAATATCCAGCGTTAATGAATATGCATGAAGCATAGACCTAGGAGCTAAATCTTTTCCGATTTCCGAACCATATAAATCGTCTCCAATAATTGGATGACGAATACCTCTAAAGTGCGCACGAATTTGATGTGTGCGTCCGGTTAATGGATAGCACTCAACATAAGTAAAAGATCTGCCGTCTTTTGTTTTGGAACGAGACAAAACTTTATAGCGAGTAATGGCTTCTCTTTCCTCCCCTCTTTGATCACCTGAAAACATATCAACAATAGTGCGTCTGCGGAAATCACTTTTAGCACGAGCAAGCGGAGCAGATATCATTCCTATATCATTTTTTAAATTTCCTTCAACAATTGCTCGATAAACTTTTCTTGCGGTGTGATCCTTAAATTGTTTCTTGTATGAGGTGTAGGCAATTTTATCTTTTGCAAGAATTAACACTCCCGTTGTATTACGGTCTAGCCTGTGAACTATACCTTCACGCGAAAGCTCTCCCGCACCTAAAACATTGTAGTTTTCTTTAAACCAGTCAGAGATAGTCTTTTCGTCCTGTCTCTCATCTGGGTGCACCATAATGCCAATAGTCTTATCTATGACTAAAGTGTGGTTGTCTTCGTATATCTTGCGGAAATCCATAATATGGGTTACTATAACACATATTAGGGAGATTAGCTCAGTTGGTAGAGCAGTTGATTTACACTCATCAGGTCAGAGGTTCGACCCCTCTATCTCCCACAAATACTAAAAAACACTATCTGCAGATAGTGTTTTTTAGTATTTGTGGGAGATAGAGAAAAGTGCTTTTAGCACTTTTCGTAGGGGTCGAACGAAAAACCGGTCTACGAAAAAGTGTTTCAAAAATTGGGCTCAATTATTTTTGAAATACTTTTTTGTCGGTTTTTCCCGGGGTCGCGACTTTGAGTGTTTTATGAGTATCGAAGATATGAAATAAAATACCAAAGTGGTGACCGACCCTTATATTTATAGAAACTTCCACCTCTCGCCCCTCCCTAATTTTTCTGCTACTATACAACTATGTTAAACAACTCCCATACAATGACTTGGTCAAGTTTTGCTAATAAAACTCTTTATCTCCGCAAAAGATAGGGTTTTGTGTGCTAAAAAGCGCCACCCCTATCGGGCGGCGCTTTTTCTTTATAAGCTTACTTTGAATTACGAAACCCGCACTCATGTCATTCCCGTGAAAACGGGAACCTGCCTCGCCGGCTGGCGGGTCCAGTGTCTGCATTTGTATTACTGCTTACCCGCCTTGCCGGCGAGGCAGGCTGCCCACTGGTTACTGCTTACTTAAATCAGAAGACTCTGGATACCCGCCTTCGCGAGTATGACAAGATAAAATACAAAAGTTTTATAATTTACCCCCTAACATTCCTCACATGAAAATACAACCAATAAAAACAAAAATATTTAATGAAGGAGAAAATTTAATTTCCTTCATAATTAAAAACATAAAAAATGTAAAAGAAAATTCTGTAATTGTAATTACCTCCAAAATAGTTGCCTTATCAGAAAACAGAACTGTAATAATAGAAAACGAAAAAACAAAAGAAAAATATATTAAATTAGAAAGTGAATTTGCTATAAAGACGCGTTATGCGTGGCTCACAATAAAAGACGGAGTAGTAATGGCCTCCGCCGGAATAGATGAGTCAAATGCAAATGGAAAATTAATTCTTCTTCCTAAAAATAGTTTTCTTTCTGCAAAGAAAATCCGTAAAGAATTACAAGAAAAATACAAAATAAAAAATCTTGGAATAATTATTACAGATAGTCGCATACTCCCACTTCGTGCTGGTGTTACTGGGGTTGCTCTTGGTTATGCTGGTTTTAGTGGGATAAAAGATTATATAGGAAAGCGTGATATTTTTGGTAGAAAATTTAAAGTCTCAAGAGTTGATGTAGCAGATAGTCTAGCAACAGGAGCTGTCTTTACTATGGGAGAAGGAAATGAGTGTAAACCTCTCGCGGTCATAACAAATACCGATATAAAATTTTGTGAAAAAATAAATAAGAAGGAGCTTCATATTGATATACGAGATGACATGTATCAGCCACTTTTTACAAATCTAAAAAATATAAATTATGTACATATTACTAATAAAAGATTTAAGGATTAGGGCAATTCATGGATTAAGAGAAAAAGAAAAAATTGTCCCTCAAGAATTTCTAATAAATACAGAAGTGTTAGCACGGTTTCATAAGATTTTAGCCAAGAAAGATATTTTTGACGACTCTTTGTGTTATGGAACAATGCGAAAGTCGATAATAAAGATTTGCACAGAAAATCGTTTCGACACACTGGAGGCTCTCGTATATAAAGTGAATACTGAACTAATAAAACAAAGTGAAAAAATTATTTCTATAACAACTAGTATTGAAAAAACAGAATTGTTGAAAGATTGTCATGTTGGAGTAAAATTAATAACCAAAAAATAACTACAAAAGAAAATAAGGGCTAACGCGTGCAATATATTATATTTTTGCTAGTATATAACCACGCCCCTGTAGTTAAATGGATATAACTGCGGACTTCTAAGCCGTTATTGCAGGTTCGATTCCTGCCGGGGGCACAGATACAAAAAGT
>DOZK01000020.1:15563-19158 GCA_003518045.1 Candidatus Nomurabacteria bacterium | reverse complement strand
ACTTTTTGTATCTGTGCCCCCGGAGTATCACGCCTGCGCGTGATACGTCAGGAATCGAACAAAAAACCGGTACACAAGAATTTATTCAAAAAATTGGGTTCAGTATTTTTTGAATAAATTACTTGTCGGTTTTTCCGGGGTCGCGAAATTGAGTGTTTTGTGAGTAACAAAGTTACGAAACAAAATACCAATTTGGTGACCGAAAGTGTAATCACGGTTCCTGAGTCATCCAAACATGTGCGCTTTAACTATTTCTACTCATACCCAACAGATCTTTTTAGTCTATCTTCTAATTTTCTCCCTAACATTATCTTCGCATCTCCTGTGCCACAAACAATCACAGCACCATTACCAATTTTATGCACAACCATATCTAGCACTTCATTTATTACTTTTGTATTTTCTTTTTCAATATCATTTTTCCCAAAAGGAATAGCCTCTCCGTCAAAAGTTATATATTCATCTTGAATGCAGATGTGGTGAGTCATAAATAGAAAGTAGAAGGTAGAAGGTAGAAGGTGTTTTAAGTTTTCTAGACTCTAATTCTAAATCATAATTATTATATCATCTTTACGTATTACCTAGATAAAAAATAAACAGCGATAAGAATAACAATACCAATTACGAGTAATACTTTGTCTGCTTTTTTCAAAATAAATTCTTTTGCCTTAACTCCATATTTATTTGTTAAGTATGCAACAATGAAAAATCTAGCCCCCCGTCCTACAATAGAAGCAGAAATAAAAGTAATTAAATTAAGAGAAAATAATCCAGCTCCAATTGTGAAAACTTTATAAGGAATAGGAGTAAATGCTGCAATTAAAATTGAAAGGAATGCGTGCTGGTTAAACTGTGTACCAACATATGCCAGTTGTGTTTCTAATCCATAAAGTTTTACAAGGGGCTCTCCAATATATGAATAAAAGAAAAAACCGATACAATATCCAAATATTCCACCTAAAACTGATCCTACTGTTGAAATACTAGCAATACGAACCCATGAAACTTTTAGTCCGTGGGATAGCATAGCAATAATAAGCACGTCCGGTGGAATTAGAAAAAAAGATGACTCTGTAAAAGCAACACCAAATAAATAAAACTCAGCGTGTTTGTGTTTTGCAAATGATTCAGTCCAAAGAATTAATTTTGGTATCATTGTAAATTATCTCAAACGTGTTCCATTAATAAGTGGCTTACTTGGATTTAGAAGTGCTAAACCATTTTCATCGCTCCCTGCTAAAATCATTCCTTGCGATTCGTGCCCGCGTAACATACGCGGTGCAAGATTTGTGACAAAGGGAAATTGTTTTCCAATCAAATCCTCCGGTTGTACGTATTCACGGATACCAGAAAGAATTTGTCTCGGCTTTTCTTCGTTTAAATCAACCTGTAAAATATATAATTTATCCGCCCCTTCTACTGGGACCGCTGATATAACTGTCCCGACTTTAATTTCAATTTTTTGAAAATCATCAATTGTGGCAAATATCTTTTCTGGAATAATCGGCACTTCTTTATTTTCTTGTACAACTTCTTCTGTTTTTTGTAGTTCTTCCATAATGATTTATTATATCTTTTTTCTGTCATTCCCGCGAAGGCGGGAATCTAGTAATTAAAAACCTGGATTCCCGTCTGCACGGGAATGACGCAGCCAACAACTATCATTTTTACCAACTATCTGTGTTTGGCTCAGTTTCCTCATCATCTTCCACAATTTCTTCATCAATTATACTTGGGCCATTTATTTTATCTAAATATCTTTGAAGAACAATTGCTGCTGCTTGGTCATCAACTTCATGGTCTCCTTCCTTTCCTGGTTGCTTCCTAGCCTCCACTGTTGAATACCATTCTTTTTCGAAAGCAACAGTCACATCAATTGCTTCTTCTATTTGTAGAGCAAACTTGCGAGCTTCTTTTGCTATTGCATTTGGTTTCCCTTTTCCATCAACACTTTCTCCAACTACAACTACATTTATTTTCATTTCTCTAACTAACTCAATTGTGTCTTTCAAAAGAGATTTATCATTTGGAGAAATCATCAAAGGAAAAGCCAAACGACCATCGTCATCTGACTGCGCAAAACCAACTTTTTTAGAACCATAATCAATTCCTAAATATTTCATGCAAATAGTTTACCATGTTAAATAAAATTTGAAACTTGGGCCAAGTGTTTCGAATTTTAATTTTTAATATGGGGTCTAAAAATTATTTAACATGGTGAACAGTTTTTAGACTTTAATTTCCAGTGAATGAAAAAGAGTTTTAGATTTTGGTATTTCTAGTGGCTATACCCTAGTGGCTAATTACTACCCCCTCCCCATCTCCATCCCGGCTTTTCTCCTTTTTTATAACAAATAAAAAGTAGAATAGATATTATCAAAAACATTCTTATGAAAAAGAAATACGGGATGTCTTCGGAATTTTTATCTATTCTTAAAGAATCTAAAATAATAAATAAAATAGCAACAGTAGTAACCAACCACCCCTCCCAAGTGGAGGGTGTCCACCCCCAACCATACGTCTTTGCTCTGAACCAAAGTTTTTTAGTCATAATTTAATTATACTCTATAATTACAAAAATTAGCCACCAGTTATTGGCGACTAATTTTATAAAAATACGAGCGGATAGGGTGAGATTCTCCGACAAGTATTCGTTCGCCGTCGCTCACAAATCTCGCCGGCCGCCTCTCGTGATTTTTCTTGCTAGAAAAATATCACTGCGACCATTCGAATCTCACCACAAGCCAAGAAGTTGGCTTTGCTCCTATCCGCTCAACAAAAATGGCCCACCAATTTCTTGGTGGACACATTTTCGTACGAGCGGATAGGGTGAGATTCGAACTCACGGTCCGATTGCTCAGACTCTTGTTTTCAAGACAAGCGCGTTAGACCACTCTGCCACCTATCCCTGTAATCTTTCGATTGAGTGTCACTATAACACATTTTATTGTTATTTTAAATAGTTAGATTTTATAGTAAATAATGCTCTTCATAGTGGCAGTTTGGGCAAAGTAATTCCAAATTTACAAAATTATTATCTTTCCTATTCCTGTTTTTATGGTGGACTTGTATTATCTCACTTTTATTATATCCACAAACCTCACATCTTTCTCCCCTAATTTTAAAAAGTTTAATTTTTATTCTTCTTAAATCTGTTGCTTTATCTTTTGGTCTGGCCCCAGTGCATTTAATCCCTTCTCTGTTTTTATTTGAACAACTTCTACTACAGGTCTTTCTATGAAGACTTGCTAAAATTAATTTTCCACAAACAAGACAAGCTTTTTCTTTTCTGCAAGAAATACCATAACAAATAGAAGAACAAAAGACTCGACCTTTTGATTCTTTTATTGCTGAGGGTCTTTTATAAATCATCTTTCCACAAATAAGACACTCCGTATTTGGTCTTCTATTATATTGCTCAGCCATTCATCCAGTATACCACTAAATTTAAGTTTTTTAATTCAATAACCTAGCCAAAACACGAAAAATAATGTAGTATCTTACTTATCGCTCTTGTAGTTCAATGGATAGAATTCGAGTTTGCGGTACTCGCGATGCAGGTTCGATTCCTGCCAAGGGCACAAAATGTAAAAAC
>DOZK01000020.1:8799-15466 GCA_003518045.1 Candidatus Nomurabacteria bacterium | reverse complement strand
GTTTTTACATTTTGTGCCCTTGGAGCAAATCAGCCTGCGCTGATTTGCGTCAGGAATCGAATGGCGGAGCTATGTTTTTCTAGCAAGAAAAACGAGCGAGCCGGGGTCGAGGAAATTTCGAGTGGCGACAAGAAATTATCCGTGACCGAAAGTGTACTCACGGTTCCTGCCGAATTTTTAATATTTCTAAAAGGCTACTACGGACAAATTATCTTACCGTACATCTTCCCTCTTAGCTGGTCTCGCCACCTCCCACAGAATCTCAAAATAGTTTTTAAACATACCCGCCAACAAACTATCTCTTATTTCAATAACGCGAGGAGAGCTGCCCCAAGTATGAAGAATTATTGTATCGTGAATTATATTTACATTGCCGACATGTTTAATATCTCTAGGAATAATCCTACACTCATTAAGCTCAGGCCTGGATTCAAGCATTTTCCATTCGCTCTCTGTAATTGCAAACTGTATTGTCTTCCACTTTATTTTTTTCTTTGCTCTAAGCTCGTCATATTTTTTATAATGACTTCCCATAAGTTTCATCCAATTACTCACTTCTATTGATCCTCCGAGTACGTAATCAATAGTTCCTACGGGCATTCTTTCGAGTGATGATATCCAATAATTCCTATAACTCTCAAATCCTTCATACACAACAATCTGTTGTTTACTTTTACTTCGTTGGAGACTTACTTGCTCAATGATTGTAGACAATACACTTTCTTGTCTTCTAAATGCAGAAAGTAAGGAATTAGGGTCAGTGAGATGGAATGTCCAAACGCCACGCTCTTTTACTTTAGTGACAAACCCCTTCTCTATAAGTTTCTCAAGTGATTGATAAATGAGGTTGCGATGAATCTCAAGTTTCGTTATGAGAACACCAGCTTTGCATGGAGATTGCGAAATAAGAGCCTCATAGACAATTGCCTCGTTTTTGCCAAGCCCGACCACTTGTAACTCTTTGTGTAGATTTGTCATACGTATTTGTATAGGTAATTTAAAAAATTTAAAACCGCTGTTTTTAATATGATTCTTGGATTTAATACCATAAAAATATCATCATATTTTATATGACAAAGTATACATACTATTGTAGTGTTTGTCCAGAGCGTCTTGCTCTTTACACTATCAATCAAAAGAAAGGATATCTATGAGCACAAATTCTTTCCCAGTAACCGCTCAACAAGTGGCATATTTACTGCATCTCATGGAAAACTTAGAGGAGGGAGATCTGAATGATCTCTTCTCTGAGGAACATCTCTCGATCATCTTCAAGGCTGCTAAAGAAAAACGGCTCCCGTCGCCTGTGGAACTCCGTAATTTTCTTTTGAAACCAACTGAGAAGTTCCCTATCTGGGCAACAGTCAGGCTTGGGGAAAATCCCTACAACCAATACGATCGGACAGAAATGTTCATTCGTGATTTTTCAAATGAGTTCGGCTGCCAAATAACCGGTTGGACGGAAGAGGGGGGAGGAGAACTACTAAAACACATCAAAACAAATCTAAGACTAAGTACGGAAGAACATCCGGTAGACCTAGTCAGTGTGACCCCTATTCAACTTGGATTCGACCCATTACTCTGCGTCATGAGTCGAGGTTTGAAAATTGAGGATCAATTTTTCTACTTGTGCAAGCTAGCAGAAGCAAGGGGGCTTAAACCATGTGATGCCGAGACAATACTACATCTTTGTCTACAAAAAAATGAGCCCTTCAGGGCAGTACTCGCAACTAAACCTGAGGTAAATAATGGGCCACCTCAGCCATATTTCGAAAAATTTGTATTAGCGACGAAAAAACCTGGCTTATGCAAGCTGGAGTACTGTGATGGCACCCTAGACACTTCGGGGAGATATATATTCTCTCGTCCTCGCCAACCGAGTTCTAGAAGCGAATAAAACTGGTAACTAGTAATCACGACCCCGACATTGTTCGGGGTCGTTTTTCATTTTGATATTTTTCTTAATTAAATAACGAAAGCGTACTCGCGGTTCCTGCCAGTCCATATTTTATTCTTACTCCTTACTTCATTCTTCTTTCTACTTCCCCAGCCCCTGTGTCTTACTCCCCTATTTTTTTATAATCATGCTGTATACTAAATATATAAAATATTATGAAAACAACAATAGCTCTACTTAGTGTTTTACTCATCGGTGTTTCTGTCGGTTTTTATTTAGACCATACTAAACTAACTGCACAAGTTACAAAAGTACAAGCAAGTGCTGTAAAGCAATCAAACACAATAAAAACTTTATTAAGCTGTGCCAATCTAACGGAGAAGACTTACCAGCAAACTAAAAAATACGCGTCTGTAGTTTCTTGTATAAAAGTACGGTTAAGCGTTAAATAGTCAAATACAAAAAACTAAAAGCGCCTTACGGCGCTTTTAGTTTTGTATTACTTAGAAACTTTTGCTACTGCCTTTGCTAATCTTGATTTCTTGCGATTAGCCTGACCTTTCTTAATAGTTCCTCTTTTAGCTGCTTTATCAAGCGCTTTAAAAGCTAGAGATAAGTCTACTTTTGTAGCCTTAACATCCTTTGCTAATACATCTTTACGAACAGTTTTCACTGCTTCTTTCATAGTGCGACGAAGTTTGTCATTAGTGACTCGCTTTCTCTCACTTACTCTTACTCCTCTTTTTGCATTTTTTGTAATTGCCATAATGTTTTTATACCGCCAACTATACCATAGAACGACACCCTTTTCAAGGGTGTCGTTAGTCAAAAGTCGAAAGTCCATAAAGCCTGCCTCGTCCGGCCGGCCGGTCTATAAAGTAAATACCCGCTCCGATATTTTATTTACATTTTCTTATTACTGGTAACTAGAAACTAAAAACTGTAAACTGTACATATGATTGGATTTCTTCAAGGAAAAGTAATTACAAAAAATGAGCAATCTTTATTGCTCAATGTTGCAGGCGTGGGCTATAAAGTAAGCGCACCCTTACCACTTTTAATATCTCTTGTAGACGGTCAGGATTTATCTTTATATATTCATACACATGTTAGAGAAGACGCTTTTACTCTTTTTGGTTTTAAAGATGAATTAGATTTATTCTTATTTGAAAAATTAATTGCTGTTTCTGGAATTGGCCCAAAGTCCGCACTTGCAATGCTCTCTGTCCACTCGCCAGCCTCAATTGCGGACGCTGTTGAGCGTGAAGATGTACAAGCGCTATCTCACACACCTGGGGTTGGCAAAAAAACTGCGGAGAAAATAATTTTAGAATTACGTGGCAAACTTTCTCATCTTGTTGGCACAAAAGAAACAGACACGACTTACGAAGTCCGCCTCGCATTAGAAACTCTAGGATATTCTCCAAAAGAAATTCATGACACTTTGCAGAAGCTTCATACTGAGAATAAAACAACGAGTGCTTTGATTAAAGAAGCATTAACCCAGCTTCAGTAAATACAGTAAGCAGTGGGTAGTAAGTAGTAATACAAATGCAGACACTGGACCTACCTCGCCGGCAAGGCGGGTTCCCGCCTTCGCGGGAATGACATGAACGCGATATACTAAATATATGGAAAAAATTCTTCGAAAAATCGAGAGGGCAATACCAAAAAAACTTTATCATTTTTTGCAACCTTATTATCATTTACTTTTAGCTATTATTGGTACCACTATATATCTCAATCCATCCCGCAGACTTTATGTAATTGCTGTTACTGGCACAAAAGGAAAATCCTCAACTGTGGAATTTATAAATGCTGTCCTGGAAGCCTCTGGCAAAAAAACTGCATTACTCTCTACTATTCGTTTTAAGGTAGGAGAACATTCTCGTCCGAACAAATATAAAATGACAATGCCTGGAAGATTTTTCACACAAGAATTTCTTCACGAAGCATCCGATGCAAAATGTAAATACGCAATTATTGAAATGACTTCCGAAGGCGCAAGATTTTTCCGTCATGTTGGCGTCGAATTAGATGCTCTCGTCTTTACCAACCTCTCCCCTGAGCATATTGAGAGCCATGGCTCATTTGCAAAATATAAAAAAGCCAAGCTTCGTTTAGCAAATCATTTAGCAAAAAGTAAAAAACTATTTAGACTATCTATTGCAAATCTTGATAATGAGCATGCCCCTGCATTTCTAATTGGAGATGTTGAAAAAAATATTGGCTACTCATTAAAAGACGTACAAATTATTTCTGAGACTGAGGACTCTAGTGAAATTATTTATAAAGGAGAAAAAATTAAAATTCCTCTTCCAGGTAAATTTAATATTTCAAACGCATTAGCCGCTATTACTTTAGGGCGAGAATTAAATATTCCTATTGGTCATATAAAAGAAGGAATTGAGGGGCTTTCACTTATTCGTGGGCGAGTAGAAAAAATAAATGAAGGGCAAGACTTCACTGTTGTGGTTGACTATGCACACACTGATGATTCTCTTCGAAAACTTTATGAGGCATTTCCGAGTTCAAGAAAAATCGCAGTATTGGGATCAACTGGCGGAGGACGAGATTCTTGGAAGCGCCCAGTGCTTGGAAAAATAGCTGACGAATTATGCAGTGAAATTATTATTACAAATGAAGACCCGTATGATGAAGACCCTTTAAAAATTATAAATGAAGTTGCGAGCGGAGTAACAGCTCACACACCACAAATTATTATTGACCGTCGTGAAGCAATAGCTTGCGCAATATCACTTGCGAAAAAAGGAGATGTTATTTTAATTTCTGGAAAAGGAACTGATCCATATATCATGGGACCAAATGGTACAAAAATTATTTGGGATGATGCGTCCGTAGCTCATGAGGAGCTACGGAAGAAGATAGGAGAAAGGAGTACGAAGTATGAATAAAATACAAACTTTTACCGACCTCATCACTTGGCAGGAAGGACACAGGCTAGTTCTTGATATTTATCAAATAACAAAAACATTGCCCAAACAAGAACAATATGGAATAACTAGCCAAATACAGCGCGCGGCGGTATCCATAACATGTAATATTGCGGAAGGTTTTGGAAGACAAGGCCAAAAAGAAAAAATACAATTTTACTATATAGCTCATGGCTCATTAACCGAAACACAAAATCTAATTTTCATCTTACAAGATACTGACCTTATTTCTAAAGAATTAGCATCTTCTACTTTTAATCAGATCGCTAAAGTTCAAGCATTATTAAACGGCCTAATACGTAGCACAAAATTGTAATTTTCGTACTCCTTGCTCCTTACTCCATTCTTCTGTAAAGTATAACCATGCCCGAACTCCCCGAAGTACATACGACTGTAACTGGGTTACAAAAAGTTTTGCCAAATCTCACCATAAAAGATATTTGGACTGATATGTGGTCAACTTCAACTATTGCTAAAAATACGATTAAAGACCGTAGCTATCTCCCCTATTTTAAAAAATATGTTTTGGGGCAGAAGATTTTAAATGTGGAACGCCGTGCAAAATACATTCTCGTAAATCTAGAAAATGGTTTTACTATGGTTATTCATATGAAAATGACGGGACATTTAATGTATGGGAAGTGGAAAATAGAAAGTGGAAAGTGGAAACCAGAAGATAAGACAAGTCCACTGAATGACCCTTATAACCGACATATTCATGTAGTATTTTCTTTATCAAATAGTGAGCAACTTGCGTTCTG
Source organism: Candidatus Nomurabacteria bacterium (assembly GCA_003518045.1). Classification (GTDB taxonomy): domain Bacteria; phylum Patescibacteriota; class Minisyncoccia; order Phycocordibacterales; family UBA5272; genus UBA11704. The sequence continues at coordinate 9,854 of DOZK01000020.1, read as the reverse complement.
TGATACGCGAAAATTTGGAACTATTGTTGTACAAAAAACTAAAACTTTGCATACGGATAAGCTTGCACATTTAGGGCCTGAGCCACTGGAAAAGTTTTTTACATTAAACAATTTTAAAGAGCGGATAATGAAGTCCCCTACTCGTGCTATTAAAACAGTTTTAATGGATCAAAAAATAATTGCTGGTATTGGGAATATTTATTCTGATGAAATGTTACATCTATCACACATATTACCAACACGACTTCCAAAAAATATTAAAGAAGCTGAGTGGAAACTTTTATTTAAATCTATGAAGGAGGTTTTAAAAAAAGGAATTGATTTCGGTGGAGATAGTATGAGTGATTATAGAAATATAGAAGGCTCACGTGGGAATTTCCAGAAAAAGCATCTGGTGTATTTAAGAAATAAAGAAAAATGTTTTACCAAAGGCTGTGGTGGAATTATAGTGAAGAAAAAAGTAGGAGGCCGGTCAGCGCATTTCTGTCCACTTTGTCAGAAATAAAAAGAACCAGGCACGTGGCCGGGTTCGTAGAGGGGAAAAGCTCTTCACCGAGAGACACTTCGTATCGCATCATCTGTCAGACCGCGTGATGGGACATGCTGCTGAGTGTCTTCGCAAAAAATCATTCCCTGGGTCAACAGTGGGTTATGAGCTCGGGAATTTTCCATCTTGGCAAAAGATGTTCCAGGGCGCCAGTAAACTGGTGCCGTCCCTTTGAGAAAGACATTCGTAATCTTCACATCTGGCCCATCCTCAAAAACAAAATGATGTGTCTTTCCTCGACGGCTTAATGTGTTGACACCCCAAGCTTCAAAGGTTTTCCCTTTTTGAAAGACCATAGGAACCCCATCAACAAAAAGAACTTTCATTTGGACTTGAACCCCAGCCCTTCCTGCTGGAGAATCAACTAGCCGTGAAGCTACCCAAACAGTGCCATCATCTGGATTCCACGCAAGAATCATTCCATTTCCGAAATGCCAGTGACGGAAATAGAAGAACCAAACAGTGAAAGCAATGACAATGCCGCCCCCTATTTCAAACAAGTAATTCA
>DOZK01000020.1:8282-8622 GCA_003518045.1 Candidatus Nomurabacteria bacterium | reverse complement strand
TTTATCCCGCCGTAGCGGTGATGTCTGTTGTCTGTTAAACTATTACATATGGCTACATTTTTAAAAATCTTTTTTGGTTTCTGGTTACTTTGGATTTTGTGGTATATGACAGGAGGTCCGTACAGAGATGACAAGACAAAACCTTTCATTGGTGTAACAAAAAATGGTGGGTTACAGACTTTTGGAACGAGCACGGCTAAGTAGTACAGATTGTGACCGGATGGGATCGGTCACCTCGTCTCGTTTCAGGATTACCTGAAACAGGAGACTCCTCGACCCCTATTCGATCCCTTACGAAAATGAAGCATTTCATTTTCTCTGGGGGCACAGAAATATAAAA
>DOZK01000020.1:0-8162 GCA_003518045.1 Candidatus Nomurabacteria bacterium | reverse complement strand
TTTTATATTTCTGTGCCCCCAGAAGGGATCGAACCTTCGACCGTCTGCTTAAAAGGCAGCTGCTCTACCGACTGAGCTATAGGGACATGTGAGCAATATACTATCATAAAATACAATAGATTTCCAATACTGGGAAGATGTAGAAATTTTAAACCCCTAGAATAATCGCCTCCAATTCCTCTCTTAAGTCCTTCCCTCCTCTATGCGCCTCCAAATTTGCTTTTAAAATCCTTGAAGCAAAAACCTCACATTCGTCTTTACTAAATTTCGTTGGTCGTCCGTTTAATGTATCATCCCATATAGTTTTTATTTTCCACCAAAGCGCACCATGAAAAGCCTCAGCTCCATCTGTATCTCTAACTTTCATCCATTCCAACCACACACCTTTCTTATCCCGTCTTCCAAATAAATTACAAAGAGTAAAAACATCCGAGTCTTTTTCTTTCTCACCTCTCGCATCAAAAATCTTTTCAGAATATTTTTCTAATCTTTTAAATCTATTTGCATCTGCGAAGGGCTCGTCAATAATAAAAATGTTTGCGGAGTCTTTCATTGGAGGTAAAAGTCTCACTACTTCATCACGAGATGAGGCCACATCCATTGTTTGTATAAGATTAACTATAATTTTATCTCCAAATAAAGATGAAGAAGAAATTAGAGCTTCAAGTGTTGCTATTTGCTCGCTATAAATATGCGCGGAAACATTTCCAAATTTAGCAAAGGACTCATAAGCCTTTTCTCTTTTATTTGTGTCTGTCCCGACTACTGTGTAAATCATAGGCTTAGTATAGCAAATAGCCGTTGGACGTTAGGAGTTAGGAGTTAGGAGTTAGGAGTATTGTAATACAAATTTTAATACAAACACTGGATTCCAAATCAAGTTTGGAATGACAACACAAAAATACAAGCATTTTTGTATTACTAAAACCTACAACCTAAAAACTACTCCTAAATTGCTTGTAAATTGCTTCCCAATGATCTAGAAACTCTCACTGGTAAATTAGTTAAATTCCTTTTTGATAAAACTTTTTCAAGAACAATAACTAATTCATCTGCTACGTCTTCCCCTATTTCTTTGTCCATTTCAAAAACTAATTCGTCATGAATTTGTAAAACTAATTTTACTTTATCTTTTAGCCCAGCTTTTTCTATATATTCATTTGCGTCTAATGTCGCAAGCTTAATTACGTCTGCGCTCGTTCCTTGTATTGGTGCGTTTATCGCAATACGCTCACCTTGTGCTCGTAGGAATGGAAGTGGGGACTTTAATAATGGAACTTCACGACGACGACCGAGCAGTGTCTCTGTGTATCCACATTTCCAAGCGAAAGCTTTTACTTCTTCTAAATAATCCATCAATCTTGAAAAAGTTTTTTTGTATTGATCATAAAATTCCTGCGCCTCTTTTCTCTCAACTCCCATTCCTTCTTTCAAAGCTGTAACTCCCATTCCATAAAGAATGCCGAAGTTAATAGTCTTGGCTTTTCTACGCATATCCGGCGTAACATCTTTTTCACTAACTCCAAAAACTCGCGCGGCCGTTCCAGTGTGAGCATCAATTCCTTTTTCAAAAATCTCAACCAAATTTTTATCATTTGATAAAATCGCTGCCGCACGTAAATCTATTTGCGCATAATCGCATGACAATAAAACTTTACCCGGTGCTGCAATAAATGCCTCTCTCACTTTCTGCCCAAGCTCACTTTTAACAGGTAAATTCTGTAAATTCGGATCTTCACAACTAAATCTCCCCGTCCCAGTCCCAGTCTGTACAAAATGTGCATGAATTCTTCCGTCTTCTTTTACAAAAGTTGGCAAGGCATCAATATAAGTTGATAAAAGTTTTGCAAGCTCTCTATATTCTAAAATAAGTGGAATAATTGCATGCTCGTCTTTTATTTTTTCTAACTCACTTACATTTGTACTTTTCTGCCCAGTTTTTGTTTTTTTAATTTTCCCACCGAGATTTAATTTTTCATACAAAACCTCCCCCATTTGCTTTGGTGAGGCAACATTAAATTCTACCCCCGCTAATTCATGGATTTTCTTTTCAATTATATTTACACGAGCATGCAATTCCTCACTCATTTTTGCGAGTTTGTTTTTATCCAAAGTTATTCCGTTTTCTCCCATTTCTTTCACTAATGGAAGTAATGGCTTTTCAACTGTAATAAATAAATCCCACAACTTTTCTTTTTTCAATTCTTCTTCTAAGAAACTTTTTATTTCCTCTTTAGTTTTTTTCGCGGTTACATTTTGTATATCTAGAAATGAAGCATTAGTCATTTCACTATGAAGCAAGTGAACCATAACACGCAATTCTTCCATTTCTTCTTCGCTTACTAATTCTTCTTCCTCTAAATGTTCTTCCACTACAACATGACCATTTTGTTTCATTGTGTGCAAACGATTGCGTAATGATCTAAACTCATACAAATCACACATAGCCTGATACTTTTCTATATCAAGACTTTCTAACCATTCTTTTTCTGGCTCAACATAAACAACTGGAGCATCACGTCTAATAGTAGCTAATGTTTTTGAAAAAAGAGCTTCCTCTTCGCCTTCTTCTAAGAGTTTTACCATTCTTTCTTTGAAACCTTCTTCAACTAATGCCTGCGCGTTTTTCTTTATCGCTTTATACATTTTTTCTATTGAACCATATTTTTTAATTAGTTCGGTTGCAGTTTTATCCCCAATTCCAGAAATGCCAATTATGTTATCTGATGTGTCCCCAGCTAATCCTTTATAGTCTGGTATAAGTTCTGGACCAAATCCAAATCTTTCAAAAACTTTTTTCTCAGTATAAAAAACTCCTTCATTTCCTTTTTTCAAAGTAAATACTGTAACTTTTTCACCGTCTACTAATTGTAATGTGTCCATGTCCCCACTCGCTATAACCACTCTATAATTTTTATCTTTTTTAATTTGCTCGGCTATTGTTCCAAGTAAATCATCCGCCTCAAACCCTTCACATTTATAATATGGAATTGCTAATGCATCACACAATTTATATGACTCAATTATTTGTTCAACTAATGCGTCATCTGTTTTTGTACGCCCCGCTTTATAACCATCATAACTGGTGTGGCGAAATGTTGGCTTTGGTAAATCAAAACAAGCAGCAACATAATCTGGCTTTATCTCTTCGTATATTTTAAGAACCATGGTGATAAAACCATAAAGCGCACCTGTTGGGCGTCCGTCTCGCGTGGCAAATCCTTGCATGGCGTGATAACCCCTGTGAAGTATTGCATGGGCATCAAGCAACACTACAGTTTTTAGTTTGCTTTTTTTCATATATCTTTTTCGTAAGTTAGAGTAACTTCGCGAGTGTCGTCATCAATTACTTCGAAAGAAAGTTTTACATCTGCTTTTATATAATTCATTTTTGATGGCCATTCAATAACGACTATTGTTTCCCTATTTTCCAAATCATCTTCTAATCTTAAAACTTTTGCTTCTTTAGGATGAACAAATCTATAGGCATCGATATGCACTACTTTTGTAAAATTACTATGTGGGGTTTTATATTCTTTTTTTAGAATAAATGTTGGGCTATTAACGTTTTCGGCTACTCCTAAATATTTTGCCAAAATCTGCGTAAAAGTGGTCTTTCCTGCCCCCATATCGCCCTCTAAAAGGACCACAGAGGCCCTATCCCTCTTATCTTGAGAAAGAAGGTATACAACCCTCTCGGCGATGGCTTCTAGGTCTTTTTGACCAACTGTGTGAGATTCTTGCATATAGTAATAATAGCACAAAGGGCGGACGCTTCGCGTCCGCCCTTTGTGCTATTAGCAAATAATAATTAGTAGTAAGCAATTAGGGAAATACGAAAGCAGGACGACCTTTGGTCGTCCTGCTTTCCATTTTTATTTTTTACTAACTACTTTCTACTTTCTGTGCACTCACATAAGGCAATTATGTTTAGAATTTTCTTTAAATCTTTCTAAAAGTTAGATATGTGAGGAAAGTTCGAGGCGTCGAGTCTATTAGTTTGGAGGCGTACAAGAGTACGGTGACAAACTAATAGATGAAGACAACGAAGAAATTTTCCAAATATGTAACTTTTTAATGGTGGGCTTCATCCCCCTTGCGGTATGACGCCGCAATACTTCTCCCAAGAATAAATATAATGAAGAGTATTGCAATTAATGCAAGCCACTCCACTAAACTATTTGGCAAGAAACTTCCGACACCTGCTCCAACTACTTTCTTAGATCCACTCACTGTTTGGATATCTGGAGCTTGTGAAATAGAAGATGCTGTGTAAGCCGTAACTTCATCTTGCACCTGTGTTCCTGGAACTGTATAAAGTACATAAGCTGTTGTTACAATAGTCTTACCAACTGAAGCAGTTTTCTTTACTGTTCCTGACCAGTTAATTACATTTTCAGAATATGGATTAACAGATAACTGATTAAATGTCATTGTGTGAGTTGCTTCATCATAACTTCCCATTGGAACATCTGTTAGAGAAATTTCCTCTGGTATAGCAATTTTAATTATCACACCTGAGAGATTTGTACCAACTAGATTTTTGTAAGACAATTTATATGATACATTTCCACCCACTATCAAATCTCCTGTTATCTTTTCCATCTGAACTGCAATCAACTTTTGTCCTTGGTTAAGCATTGTTGCTGAAGATTCATTTCCAGTACTAACAACAGATCCATCGAAACAAATAATTTCGTTTTTCTTTACTACTTTTTTGACTGCTGTCTTTACTGGTGTTGGCTGTACATATACTGATGTTGAAGCCTTGGCTTTTGTTGTAAACTTTACTATCTCACCTTTAACAACTCCGTACTCATTTTGCATTACGGCTCTACAGTAATACGCAGTTGATGGTTGTAAGCTAGATAAAACATTTGAGAATGGTGCTGTAGCTGACGAACCAATAATTGCAGGAGATGTAGTACGTCCAAGGTTTGCAGTTTGTCCGTATTCAAACCATCCTGTTGATTGCGCACCCTGTGCGATAAGTCCTATACCGTTACAACGAGCAGAATTATTTGTAACTTGTGTTACAACACTTGTAACAACATTATTAAACTTAATAACTACTGGTGGAACATAAACAGGCAATGGTGCTACATAACAAGTTTGGTTAATTGGAATACTTGTTCCATTCGCACACATTTTATATTGTGATGGACATACTGATGTATTTGGAAGAACTGTTCCATCCCAACATGTTTGATAAACAACTTGTGGAATATTGTAACTAGTATTTTGATTATAATTTACCTGTCCGTATGAAGTTTGTCCATAACTAGTTTGTCCATAAGTTACTGGACATTGGAATAAATAATTTACAACACTACCATTTGGACAAGTAACCATTACTTGATTGTTAACACAACTTCCATTTTGATATGAAGTTCCTGATGGACAAGTTATTGGTGCCTGGCAAACTCCATTGATGAAAGATGAGCCAGAAGGACAAGTTGTTTGATTTATCTGACAAACATTATTTATAAGAGTTGATCCGTTTGGACACACTGTTGTTCCATATCCTAAACATGTTCCGTTTTGATATGTTGTTCCTGTAGGACAAGTTATCGGTGCCTGACAAACTCCATTGATGCGAGTTGAATTAGCTGGACAAACTGTCTGATTTATTTGGCAAACATTATTTATTAAAGTTGAACCTATTGGACAAGTTGTTTGATTAACTTGGCAGACGCCATTAATTAATGTTGCTCCGGCTGGACAGACAGTACTATTGATCTGGCAGATGTCATTAATTAATGTAGAACCTGCTGGACATGCTGTATTATTAATCTGACAAACTCCATTAACTAATGTTGAACCTATTGGACAAACTGTTGAATTGACTTGGCAAACTCCATTAACAAGTGTAGACCCGAATGGACACACTGTTCCATTAATCTGACATGTGCCGTTAATTAAAGTGGAGCCTGCTGGACAGACCGTTGTATTGATTTGGCAAGTTCCATTAATTAATGTTGAGCCTGTTGGACAAATTGGAGTTGGTGTTTGGCAAGCAGGATTTCCTGGTGATACATCTACTCCGATAGGACAGATGGTAGGCATAAATACACAAGCACCATTAACAAATACCAATCCTGTAGGACATTGTGTTACTGGGGTTACCGGAGTTACTGGGGTTGCTGGACAACCGGCAGGGCCTGGTGAAACAGCTACTCCAGTAGGACAAGGTGTACAAGATCCATTAAATAAATATGTTCCGGTTGAACAAGTTATAGGGAGTGGGCACGCTGGGAAATTACAACCAGGTAAAGTACGAGAAACAGTACTACCGTCTGAACAAGTCCTTGCATCCATTGGACAAGCAGTTGGGTTAGTTGTCGGACACACTGGGAAAGCACAATTAGGTAAAGAGCGGAAAACAAAAGAGCCGTCCGAACATTGTTTAGAATCCATTGGACATACCATCTGATTTGTTTGGCAACTTCCATTAAGTAAAAATTGTCCTGCTGGGCAAGAAGTTACACCAGTCCATGAAGAACCAGTTTGACCATAATTTGTTTGTCCATAACTTGTATAGCCGTAATTTGTAGATCCGTAATTAACCGCACCGTAAGAATTACCTCCGTAGTAAGAAGTGTCTACTGGGGCGTAGGTATTAGTATTTGTGACTACTGGGGTTGTATAGGCTGAGGGTTGAGAACACCAAGTACAATTGGTGTCATAGTTATAAACGGTTGAACCAACTGACGGCATAATAAATGATGAGTCTGTGTATACAGTATTTCCATAATTATTATTAGTAAATGTGGGGGTTGTACACCATGTACAATTAGTATCATAATTATAAACTGTTGACCCAAAGGATGGAATGATAAAAGATGGGTCTGTATACACAGTGTCCCCATAATTATTTCCACTTTGATCATTGTTGTAGATGTCCGACCCATAAGCAGGAATAATAAATCCGTCATTCTGTGCAAAAGAAGTCCCTAGAGAAGAAAACAAAATAACTGAGAATGCAAATATTGTTATTATTTTTTTCATATTTATAAATTTAATTTTTACGCCAGCCTATACGTAGGATTAGCGATTTTCGTATTATATCATCAATGGTCTAGTTTGTCAATGACAAAGATTTTTTCATTTTTTAGTATTAGAAAAGGGAAGCCTAGGCTTCCCTTTTTTTTATTGCGAGCCGATAGCTCGCCTTTCCACTATTGCGGTGGACGAGAGTCATTGTAAACGAGGCCGAGAGCCTCTGTCCAAAATTTTTTCTGCTGGCGACAGCGGGGTGAGCCGGGCATGGCATCCATGAACCCGACGATTTGATTAGTACTCGAAATGAATACCTGACAGCCACAATTTCGGACTTGATCTTGCGTGTGCAAGACCTTCCATTCAAAATTGCAGTCGAGTTTCACGCGGCCAGAATCAACACGACACCAACCACCTTCCCCCACTTCCGTTTTGCGGTTAGGGGTACAGTCTTTACATTCGACGGCTGGAGTTGGAGCAACTGTCGGCGTCGGTGCCTGTTGTTCAACCTTAACCTCCTGCACCACAATCACTTGTGATGCCGGCGGTTGAGTTGTTGCCTGAGCTGGTTCCGACTGTCTTTCAGACAGTTTCACTGTGGGAAAGTAAATCCCCTGGAAAGGATTACTGCACTTAACCATTCGATATGCAGTCACCTTTCCTTTGGTTTGCTCCCCGTATTCAAAACCTTCCGAGACAAAGACAGTCCCCACGTACACCTTGCTCCCCTTGTCCTCACGGACATAGGCGCCGGTGAGGCATGCCCCACCTTTGCCGACCGTCTTTTTTTCGAAGTCGGTTGAGGTCAGTTGGTTCTTGGTTGTGGGTTCGTACCCGACAGCCTTGCCTTGGACGGCATCCTCCCAGCATTTCTTGAGGCCGGCTGTGTTGTTCTCATAAATCCCCTTGGCCACATTCGTGGCGAAAGAAGAAAACGAAACCAACACCATCGCGATGAACACGATTAATTTAGAAACTTTCATGGGAACTCCTTGCCGGGTTACGGCTAAAAAATTGTTGAACTCAAAGATATTTAGCGGACCCGCTAAACACCAACATACTCGCACAGTATACACTAAAATATGAAAAAGTCAAGAGGGACGCTCACGCAAATTTTTAGCCTGCCTCGCAGTCAAGGCGGGTTCCTATAATACAAAACAGTA
>DOZK01000036.1 GCA_003518045.1 Candidatus Nomurabacteria bacterium | reverse complement strand
CACTAAATGTTAATTAACTCAAAATTGTAAATTAAAAATTGTGGCTTATAGCCACCACTGCTATACTGTACCCATGAACGAACAGTTAACTACACCCGAAGAAGAGGCTATTTATTTGCGTGCGCAAATAGAAAAGAAAAAAGCTGAATCTAAAGGTTTTGAAAATCACTTTAAACCAGAAGATCATGCACGCGAAGCCATTCGTGAATATAGACAGGCACCAATTGCAGAAATTGTACCCGAAGAAGCACAAATTCCTAGTGCTGAGGCCCACAGACTTATCGAATGGCTTTCCCCTAGAGAAACAGATGAAAAAGTACATATGCTTGCTAAAGTCATGGCAGATAAAGGCATAAAAAATGCTCTTTCTATGACAGAGAAATTAAATGACCCAGAAGTCGAAGATGATTTTGAAAGATTTTTGGTGCAATATCTTTTGTCTCATCATGAAATAAAAAATAGTTTAAATAAAGATACTTGGAAAGCACTTCACATGAAGTTATTTGAAATTATTTTACCTGACGCTGGTGAGGGGCAGGCAAAACAATTAAAAGAAATGATGGGGTTGATGGAGCAATGGTATACATCTATGCAGGCGCTCGCTAGTGATGCTATGAATAAAGAGAAAAATTATTATTCTCTCGAGCTTGCAGTATCAAATGGTACAACCGCTGTATCATTTTATTGTGCGGTGCATATTGATTATTCTGCATTATTTGAAAAAGTTGTTCTTGGAGTATTCCCTACAGCACAAGTTCGTGAGCAAAAAGATGATTATAATATATTTCATAATCATGCCATTTCCGCTGCTTCATATGCGACATCCGTTACCTCTCCAGCGCTTCCAATAAAAACTTATAAAGAAATGGAAGCCGACCCAATGGCACTTTTACTTTCTTCTTTTACAAAAATAGCAAAAGAAAATGAAGGATTAGCTCTTCAAATATTAGTTCGTCCGGCTGGGGAATTTTTTGCAAAGCGTTATGGAATTATGTTGGATGATTTAAGGAGAGGGGAAACAATGAAGCGTGCCATTGCAAAACAAAATGTTCTTAAAGAAATTTTTATGTTTATTGGAGACAATTTTTCCTCGAAATCTGAAGAGGACAAAGAGAAAAGTAAATCTCATGTTGATGAGACTGCAATGAAACTTGTTCAAGCAAAATTAGAGAAAACAATTATCGAAACAAATATTCGTATCATAGCAACAGCAGAGACTCTTCCACGCGTGCAGGCAATAAGAAAAGATTTAGAGTCAGCCTTTATGCAATTCTCAGAAGTTGGCGGGAATAGTTTTACGTGGAAAGAAGTCGAAGGCCGTAAACAAAAAGCTATGCTTCACAGATTTTCATATCGTCTTTGGAATGATGATGAAAATTATCCGTTGAATATAAGTGAACTCGCTACTATTTTTCACTTCCCAATGCAAAATAAAGACGTTGGAAATGTTAAAGATGCAAAAGCAGCGCAGGCTCAAGCACCACTCGACTTACCAACTGAAGGAGTAATCATTGGTGCTAATCGTTTTCGTGATCAAGAGCAAATGATACACATGAGTAGAGAAGACCGCATGCGTCATCTTTATGTTATCGGTCAGACCGGTACTGGAAAGACTGGTATTTTGAAAAATTTGATAATTCAAGATATAAAAAATGGTGATGGTTGTTGCTTTATAGACCCTCACGGAAGTGATATAGAGGACATATTGGCCAATATTCCAGATGAACGTAAGGATGACGTCATTTACTTCGACCCAAGCTATATAGCACGCCCTATGGGGCTAAATATGCTGGAATATGACAAGGATCACCCTGAGCAGAAGACATTCGTAATTAACGAGCTTTTGGGTATTTTCAATAAATTGTTCGATATGAAATCAACCGGCGGTCCAGGATTTGAACAATATTTTCGTAATGCGACAGCTCTTGTGATGGAACATCCAGAAAGTGGAAACACTTTAATGGAAATTGGTCGTGTATTTTCTGATAAAGATTTTCGTGATTATAAATTATCAAAAACAAAAAATCCACTTCTAACACAATTTTGGCAGAATGCAGAAAAGACAACAGGCGAGCAGGGGCTACAAAACTGGACTCAATATGTTACAAGTAAATTCGATATATTCATGACTAATGATGTTATGCGACCAATTATTGTACAAGAAAAGTCAGCATTTAATTTCCGCGAGATTATGGACTCTAAGAAAATATTTTTAGTTAATCTTTCAAAAGGAAGATTAGGCGACCTCAATTCAAACTTGCTCGGACTTATTATCGTTGGGAAGTTTTTACAGGCAGCACTCTCAAGAGTCGATATAAATGTCAGGCCAGACTTTTATCTTTACATTGATGAATTCCAAAATATAACTACACCAGCTATTGCTACTATTTTGTCTGAAGCTCGTAAATATCGTTTATCACTCACAATTGCGCATCAATATATAGCTCAGCTAGAAGATGATATTAAAAATGCTGTTTTTGGAAACGTGGGTTCAATGGCAATATTCCGCGTTGGTGCTGATGATGCAAAATATCTTGAATCGCAATTTGCTCCGACTTTCACTGCGACTGATATTATGAAAATAGAAAATCGTCATGCCTATTTGAAAATGCTAGTAAATGGTGAACCGAAAAAACCTTTTGATATAGTTACTCTTACAGCAGAAAAGGGAGACGCATCAAAAATTAATTTATTAAAAGAATTGAGTTACCTGACTTATGGAAGAGACGCGGAGGAGGTTAATGCCGAGATTCTCCGAAAGTACCAGCTTTAAGTAATAAATTACTTCATCTGCTTCGTTAGGAATAATTTTTATTTCGTCAATGTACTACTTCGTACATCTCCTTATAAAAATTCTTCCCGCCTCGCAGCTAAAGCAATTTCTTACTTAAAGTAAGTATAGAAAATCTTGTTTTTCAAATGGACACAAAACACATGTGTCATTCCAACGAAAGTTGGAATCCAGTGTCCGTATTCTTTGGAAATTGTAAATTGAAAATTGGAAATTTGATGCCCTGTGTATATCCCACTACCCACTACCCACTACCCACTACCTTCTACCCACTGTATACTATCTTTATGATCCCCACAATTATTTTTGCAATAGCTTTAATAGTTTATCTTCCACTTGCCGGCTCACTTTTATATGTTTGGTGGAAATATAGCAAAGGAGAAATAAAAGTTTCTATTGCAAGAATAGTTTTTCTACTAGGCTCCTTCTTTCTTTTTTGGTTAATGATAATTATATGATAATGGAACAAGAACATTTATTAGAAGAGGGCGAGGAAATGATAGAGAAAGTCCGTAAGCATTGGATTGTTTATGTTAATGATTTTCTATTGCATGCTTTTGGATGTTTCTTTTTTATTACCATAGCAAGTTTTTTAGCATCCCGTGGTAACTCAGCAGTTAACGGTCTTTTTTATGGAGATTATGGAGCTATGATATTAGTTTCATTTGTACTTTTATTTTGGACTAGTTTTTTCTACGCTTGGACAAAAAATTATTTTGATGTTTGGTATGTTACGAATGAACATATAATTGCTATTAATCAAAAAGATATTTTTGAAAGAGATGAAGCTTTCATGGAACTTGTTCGTATACAAGATGTTTTTTTCGAACATAATGGTTTTTTAGCAACACTTTTAGGTTATGGACAATTGAAAGTACAAAGTGCAGGAACAGAACAAGAGTTTACTATAGAAAATGTACGCGATGTCGAAGGTTGCGCACATAGAATTATGGAATTGAGAGATAAAGCGCAGGGGAATGGAGGAGAACAGCAGGTAGCTAGTGGCGTTTAGGAGATTCAAATGCTGGGTGTTAGGAGTTAGAGGTTAGAAGAAAATACGACGCGGCCGAAGGCTGCGTCGTATTTGTATTAAAACTCCTAACTTCTAACCCCTAACGTCTAACTTTTAAATACATTTATTTCTTCAATCTTTCCACATATTCACCGGTATCAGTATTGACCACAATAGTTTCTCCTGCTTCAATAAACAATGGAGTTGTGATTTGTGCACCTGTCTCAATAGTTACTAACTTACCTCCACCAGCCGCGGTATTTCCCTTCATGGAAGGTGGAGCATCTTTCACAACGAAAGTCATTTTGATTGGAAGAGTAACACCAACATATTTTTCTTCGTCATCTAATGTAAATATTTTTACATCAACAAGAGTATTGTCCTTTAAAAATTTTGTTTGTTCACCGATTGTTTCTTCATCAATTTGAAAACGTTTAGCTCTATCATTTGGATCACAGAACCAATATTCTCCTTTATTTGCAAATAAAAATAATGCTTCACGCTTTGAAATATCAGCCTCTTCAGCAGTATCAGACGCGTGAAAAGTCCCAGGAATAACTTTTCCATTAAGGACATTTCGCATACGCACTTGATTTTGTGGTTTACGTTTTTGGGTACGAGCTACGTGGGATTCAAGTACTTCGTAAGGGACATCATCGACAAGTATAAACTTGCGAGGTTTTATTTCATCATAATCAAGTGTTGCCATAAGGGTAGTAATTAGTTATTAGTAATTAGTTATTAGTAAAATAAATACAAAATTACTAATACATATAGCTACCATCATATCAAAAAAATAGGTATGTAGGCAACTCCGCACAATATTCAATGAAACAATATCCAATAATCAATTAAAATGCGTGTATCTAGTTTGAATATTGAATATTAAGTCATTGAATATTTACTCCCCAGGAGCTTCATTCTCCTCTGGGTCAACTGAGCCAGCATAAGAAAGCGCGCCGGATTCTAATTCTTTACGAATTGCTTTTTCAAGAGCGTTACCAATTTTTTTATTCTCACGCAAATATGTGCGAGCCGCATCATATCCACGACCCAATTTTTCTTCACCGTATAAATAACTTGTACCGGATTTTGTTACTAATTTAAATTTCTCACCAAGAGCAAGTAATTCTCCTTCACGAGAAATACCTTCGTTATACATAATATCGAATTCTGTTGTCTTGAAAGGGGCCGCAACTTTATTTTTTACAATTTTTACTTTTGTACGCGCGCCTACAACATCTTCTCCTTTTTTAATTTGAGCGATTTTACGAATATCAATACGAACAGAAGAATAAAACTTCAAAGCTTTTCCACCTGGAGTTGTTTCTGGATTACCGAACATCACACCAATTTGCATACGAATCTGATTGATGAAAACAATAACAGTCTGAGACTTGTGAGCGATAGCTGTTAATTTACGAAGCGCTTGAGACATTAAACGTGCTTGCTTGCCGACATGTTGTGCACCCATATCACCCTCAATTTCATCTTTTGGAGTAAGAGCTGCCACTGAGTCGATAACAACAACATCAACTTTTCCACTTCTAACAATTGATTCTGTAATTTCAAGAGCTTGCTCACCATTATCCGGTTGAGAAATTAAAAGTTCATTTATATTTACACCAAGCTTCTTCGCATATTCTGGATCCATTGCATGTTCTGCATCAATGAAAGCACAGATGCCTCCCATTTTTTGAGCCTCAGCAATTACGTGCAAGGTGAGAGTTGTTTTTCCTGATGACTCTGGTCCATATATTTCTACAATACGACCACGAGGAAGACCACCCACGCCGAGTGCGGCATCTAGTCCGATAGAGCCAGTTGGAACAACACCAACATCAACTCTTGGTGCGCTTCCTAATTTCATCATCGCTCCTTCACCAAATTTATTTTGTATTTCACGAAGTAGGGCATCAGAATTTCCTGAGCGATTTCCTTTATCTGTAACTTCTCTTACCCCAACTGTTTTTAGTGGCTTCACTACTTTTTTCTTCATCATAATTTTGATAGTTATTAGTTATTTGTAATTAGTTTATAGTTTTAGTCCATAAAGTCCTTAAAGTCTATAAAGTCCATAAAGTAAATACGGCTGTATTTACTTTCGACTTTAAGGACTTTATAGACTTTTGACTACCTCGGTATGACTCTAAGTGTTTTTGTTTCCACCGCACCGTATTTATCCGTTGCTACTAATACAAGTATAGTATATGGATACGTTGCCACCAAGGTTTCTGTGAAGTTTCCTTTATTATCTATTGTGATAGGTTTTCCTTGTAAAGTTATTTCTTTAGCACGGGTTGCTATTCCAGAAATTTGAAATGTAGTATTGGCAACGGTTGAGCCATCTATTAAATTCAATATTTTAATACTTGGGCCAGTTAAAAGGGGATAGGCTCTAAATATTCCATAAGATAAGGCCAAGAATAGCAGTATTACTATTAAAACAGTCTCCACTTGCCGACGTAAGTCGTTAAATTCAGTCATAGGATGAATAGTTAGGAGTTAGGAGTTAGAAGTTGGGGGTTAATACAAATTCATGCCTAAATCTGTCTAACAGTTTAGCATCTAATGTTTGGTATTTAAACAAACCCAGTTTCCAAGATAGCGTATGATGTTTTATATCATTTGTAGTATTAAACTCCTAACCTCTAACTCCTAACATTTTCAGTTCCTAAATATATCGTCTGTCGTTGTATCTCTTGAAGTAATTTCCTCACCAGTTTCCGTAGTTACAGTACCAACCAATATTTCACGATATCTTTCACCTTGGCGAGCTGGACCAATTACATTAAATCTCTCCAAGTCATTCATTATTCTCGCTGCCTTATTATATCCCCATCTAAAAGCAGTCTGTAATGAAGAAGTTGAAGCTTTCTCAGTTGAGACAACATAATCTTTTGCTGACATATAATCCTCATCACCAGTTGGTTCCTCATTACTATTTGTGTCATTACTTTCTATATTTCCACTAGCAACAGAAACTTTAACTTTTGAAATATCTATTTGATCAGGAATAAATTCAAGATTATCTTGTTTAATATGAGAGACAACAGCTTTAATTTCCTCCATTGAAATAAAAGGTGCTTGCAAACGAACAAGGCGAGGATTATCTGACGCCATATAAAGCATGTCTCCATTTCCAAGCAAATCTTCAGCACCAGAGGCATCAAGAATTGTGCGTGAGTCAATTTGTGAAGTAGTTTTTAGAGCAATACGAGCTGGGATGTTTGCTTTAATTGTTCCAGTAATAACTTTCACGTCCGGTCTTTGTGTTGAGAGAATTAAGTGAACGCCAGCCGCGCGACCCTTCTGAGAAATAGCAGTAATAAGTGGAGAAATTTCTTTTGGATAAGAAAGCATGAAGTCATTATATTCATCAAAAATAATAACAATATAAGGCATCTTTGGTGGAAGTCCAGTTAATTCATCTCCAATACGTCCATGCTTGCGAGCCTTTTCAAGAGCAGGGAATAAAACTTTCTTATTATAATCTGTTACATTCACTTGGCCTTGCTCTGCCAATATTTCATAACGTCTTTCCAATTCTTGTATAGCCCAGTTAAGTGCTTTGATTGCACCCTTTGGTTCTTTAATTATTGGCGTGTAAAGGTGAGGGATATTATTGTATGCGGTAAATTCAACACGCTTTGGGTCAAGAATAATCAGTTTCAAATCATAAGGTGAGTTTTTGTATAACAAAGACATCAAAAGATTTTGAAGTGTGATTGATTTACCAGTACGTGTTGCTCCAGCCACAAGCAAGTGAGGCATTTTTTCAAGGTCGCCAAATATCGGCTTACCAACAATACTTTTACCAATAGCCATTGTAAGTGGGCCTGACTCTTTAAATTCATCTAACTCAAGCATAGAACGAAGTCCAAGCAAAGCTTTTCTTTCATTTGGTATTTCAATACCCACCAAAGTCTTTCCTGGGATTGGAGCTTCAATACGCAAAAATTCGGAGCCTAATTCCATGGCGAGATTATCATGAAGCGCCACAATTTTTGAAAGGTTCACACCTTGCGCTGGTTTAAGAGTAAATTGTGTAACAGTTGGTCCAACAGTAACCTCTCCCATTTCTACATTAATGCGGAAATGCTCAAGCGTACGTTGTATCGTAGTCATTTTTGCTTTACTGTCTCCCGCGCCAGATTTACCGCTGTCTATATTTAACAAATCAAGTGGAGGGGGAACAAAGTCTGGAGTCAAAATAATTGGCTTTGCCTTCATTTCTTTTTTTGAAGCAGGAATAATATCTTCCGGAGTTATTCTTCCAAAAAGTTCATCATGTAACCCGGAGGATTCTGTAGTATCAAAATTATCTATAACCGTCATTGGTATTTCTTCTTCATTCGTCTCTATTAAGTCCGCATCAGTTGGTAGATTGTCTTCATCATCAAAAGAAATTTTCTTTCGCATCATTATTAAGTCGCGAAGTTTTTTGAAAGGGAAAAGTAAAGCATCCAAGAGAGGGGAGAGTGATGGTTTTCTATTAGAAATAATTAACGCTCCGATAAAAGTTACACCAAGCAATAATACATAAGTTGGATAAACAGCAAAATATTGCACCAGAGGATTTGTTAAATGTACCCCGATATAACCACCAAAAGTTGGACCAGAAAACATAGTGCCTAATCCAGCGACACCGATAAATAAAAGTATTGTTCCTAATGATGAAAGAAATCCTAAGTCAGGGATTTCTTCTTTCCATAAATAAAAAGCAACATAAAGAAAAAGAAGAGGAGATAAATATGTAAATACTCCGATAAGAGATTGTAGTCCAAGAAATAAATCATTTCCTCCAGTACCACCTGCACCAACAGTGGAGAAAATAAGTAGGACTGCAATCATTACAGAAATGACCGCAAGTACTCCCAAAATTGTTTCTGTTAGAATTGGATCTTTAGTTCTCCTGCGACGTGTTCTTACGGTAGTCGGTTCAATTGTTTTAGTAATAGTATCTTTAGCCATGTATTTTAATAGTGTTCACTTATATAAATAAAGTGTAACAGAAAAAGTGTTTTAGGATAAGGGATAAGTATTGGTAGTTAGACGTTAGAAGTTAGGGGTTTAATACAGAAGCATGCCTACGGCATGCTTCTGTATTTTTGTATTTGCTTCTAACTTCTAACCCCTAACTTCTAACATGAATTTTGTATTAGACAAGTCTTTACATCTAATATAAAAGGCATAGAATAGACATCACAAACAAGTTATATAGAGACAAAAATAGTAAGGACAGAATACTGACTTTATCAAAATATAAGAGACTAAGATAAAGATAAACGTCATTTTTATAAAAAACATACAAAAGACATTATGCAAGATAATAACAAAGATGGATATGGAATAATGATTGCAAAAAAGTCCGAAAGACTGGTTACAGCTCTTTATATTGTAACTGATTTGATAGATGGAAGTGAGCCAATAAAAAACGGCTTAAGAAAGAACTCTGTAGCTCTTCTGTCTTCTATGAATGCTCTCATGCAATATGATGTAAAAGACCGAACAGCAGAGTTTGCGACAGCACTTAAGTCCGTAATGGAAATCATATCACTTTTACATGTTGCTTCAGCTATTGGTCTTGTCTCAGAAATGAATGGTAATCTTTTAATAGATGGTTTTAGAATGTTGCAATCTGTCCTTGAGAAGAAACAACCAATACTTACAAAAGAAATGATATCAGTAGATAGTGAAGATACTATGTTTGATAAAACAGATGCATACTCAGGCATTGTTTCCACTTCTTATGACGCGCTAACATTGAGTGAGTTAAATAGGGGAAATGAAAAAGACGCGCACCAAGTTAAAAGGACAGAAGTATCTGTCCCAGAGTCTAAAAGACAAGAGTTACCTTTACATAAAGGACAAATAATTTCTAATAAATCAGATTCGGTACACAGTGTCCTAATTCAGCATGCACACAGTCAATCTCCTACACTAGCCTCATCTTTTCAAAATCGTAAGCAAACAAGGCGAGAGCAAATAATTTCTTTATTTGTAAAAGGGGTAGACGTTAGTATAAAGGACATTGCTGCACGTATAAAAGGTTGTAGCGAAAAGACAATACAGCGAGAATTAAACGCTCTGGTATTAGACAATATAATTGAAAGAATTGGCGAAAAAAGATGGAGCCGATATATGTTGCGCTAGCAACATATTAAGTCGAAAGTCTGCCTCGCCGGCAAGGCGGGTCCATAAAGTCCATAAAGTCAAAAGTGGATGCAAATACGAACTCGCATGTCATTCCCGCGAAGGCGGGAATCCAGGTTTAAATACTGGATCCCCGTGTTCACGAGGATGACACAAATACCAGATAAAAGTGGCCTCTCGTACCTACTTTACAGTCTTTATGGACTTTCGACTTTATGGACTTTTTCTTGCTTTTTCTTGCAAAATATGCGAGACTTCCCTATAAGTACAGGTAATGTACTTCAAGCAATATATAAGTACTATCCACATATTTCGCTCTCTAAATAATTGCGTTTTATAGGGTATACACTATATACTGTTTGCAGACGTCTCTGTTTGAGAGCGTCCTCTGGTATTTGAGATACATTTATAAGGTATCTTGAAGACAGATTAAGATCGTTGACAACAGAATAGTGACGCAGATTAAATCTTTAATTAAGGAATTATTATTTGCAATGTTATTCCAACGAAAGTTGGAACCTGTCTCGCCGACAAGGCGGGTCCAATGTAAATTTTATTTTTTAATTTTTGAAATATTCAAAATCGCCATTCGGTCGTTCTGCGATCGTCTGTCATTAGAAGTAATGCGTTTAGTTATGTCGAAACTAAATAAACGCGCTACGATGGTATAACAACCATTCAAAATCTTATAAACTATTACGTTTATGATTAAACACTCAATGAAGGCTGTTGCAATTGCAACAGTAATCGGAGGTATGATCGCTGGTACAGTTTCTGCATCAGCGGCTCTCAACCTTCCAACACAGAGCTGTAACGCTATGTTCAATACGAACATGAAGTTAGGCTCTCGTGGCGCTGATGTTAAGAACCTACAAGTTGTTCTTAACGGATGGTCACAAACACAGGTAGCATCATCAGGAGTAGGGTCTTCAGGAATGGAGACAACTTACTTCGGTCCAGCTACTCGTGCGGCTGTTAACAAGTTCCAAGCTCTACATTTAACAGAGCTTGGAATTACAGCTCCTACAGGTAATGTATTTGCAGGAACACGTGGGCTTCTAAATGGAGCTTGCAATGGTTCTGTAGTTACAAACCCAGGCTCGACTCTACCAGCAGGTTGTACATCAACTTCTGGTTTCAGTCCTGTAACAGGTGCATCATGTGCAACTGGTACAGTTACAAATCCAGGTACAGTAGTATCTGGCCCAGTAGTAGCTACACTTTCACCTAATCAGCCAACAGGCATGGTTGTGAATAGTCAATCAGGTGCTCGTCTTGCTGACATCACTTTCACTGGAAACGGAACAGTTACATCTGTTCAGCTACAGAGAATTGGTGTATCAGCTGACACAGCTCTTACAAATGTTTACCTTTATGATGGAAACACAAGAATCACTGATTCTGCTTCTGTTGTAACAGGTGGTTACATCAACTTCAATGCTTCAAACGGTCTCTTCACAGTTAACGGATCACGTGTAATCACTGTCCGTGCTGACTTAGCAAGTGACGTTTCAGGCCAATCAGTTGGTGTAAAACTTAACAGCGTAACTGCAGGTGGTTCAGTATCTACATATACAAATGTAGTAGGAAACACTTTCCAGGGAGCTTCAGTTACAGTAGCTACAGTTGCTTTCGCGGATGTTGATGGAACTGCGCTTACTCCAGATGCTGGTGTTCTTGCATACAATGTATGGTCAGGATCAGCAACAGTAAGTACACGTGCCGTTATCTTCCACGCTGCAACTTTCAAGTTCGTTGGTTCAGCTCCTGTTGATTCACTTGCAAACCTTTCACTCTATGTAGATGGAGCTAAGGTTGCAGGTCCATCAATGATTAACGCTGCAAACAACAACAAGGTAACGTTTGATCTTGGTGCTACACCAATGCGTCTTACAACAGGTACTCACACATTTGATGTTCGTGGTGATATTGTAAAAGGTTCATTCCGTACAATCACTATGAGTGTTGAAAACGTGTCAGACTTGATGTTCGAAGATTCAAACCTAGCCGGAGTTAACATTGCTTCTACATTTAACGCTGTTGCTTTCACACAAAGTAACGCTACTTTTGGAACAATCACTGTTAATAAGGGTTCAGTTACTGTAAACGTCGACCCAGCTTTCAGTGCGAACAAAGTAACAGGTGGAGCAACAAATGTTCCAGTTGGACAGTTCACAATGAAGGCGTACGGTGAAGACGTTAAGGTAAGTACACTCCGTGTTGCTATCGCTACAACTACTAACGCATCATTGACTACATTAAACAATGTATCTCTATATGTAAACGGTGGTCAAATCGGTACTTCACAGAATTACACTGTTGTTACACAACAGACAGGTTACCTTACATACACTCTTGGTTCAGCACTTATTATTCCTGCAGGCCAGACTGTAACTCTTACAGTTAAGGCTGATATCGTAGACACAAACAGTGCTGCGTATACATCAGGAACAATAGCTGCATCAATCAGTGGTGCTACAGGAAATGCACAGGGACAAAGTTCATATGAACTAGTCAACGTTGCAAACTCTGCAGTATCAGGAAATGTTCTTACTGTTTCTTCAGGTGTTGGAGCTTTCGCTCGTACATCAGGATTCACAGGAATAACAGTTGCTCCTAATACATCAAATGTAAAGGTTGGTTCATTTACACTTCAGGCTAACTCAGCAGAAGCTATCAAAGTAAACAGTATTGGAGTTCTTCCAACAATTGGAAATGCTACAATTTCGAACTACAGTAATCTTACATTAAAGAATGGTTCAACAGTTCTTGGAACTCCAGCAGGAAATCCAACAGCTGGAACAACAACATTCTCATTTAATGAGATTGTAGTTCCTGCAAACGGAACAGTAACATTCGATGTATATGCTGATATCGGTGGTGACGCAGATGCGACACTTCTAACTGATATGGCTGTTACTACTCGTGGTGCTGTAAGTAATACATCTTCTGTTTCATCAGTTGTTGGTATTACTATCACATCAGCTGCTTCTACTTTAGCTGCTACAACTCTAACGTCATCATCACCAGTCGCACAATTTGTGGTTGGAGGTTCAACGTTTGGTCTTGCAACATTTAAGGTTAGTACAGCGGCTGCAGGTACACAGGCAATCGTTCGTGAAATGCGTTTCGGTACTACAGGAACAGATGCTATCCAGAGCATTACTGTAGGAGGCGTAACATCAACTGTTCTTGGTTCAGGTTCTGTAGCGACAACAACAGTTTCAGGTCTTAACATTCCTGTTGGATCAACAGGAACTGATATCCCTGTAACAGTTAAGTTCTCAGGTTTCCAGAACACAGTTTCAGGTGGTTCACTTACAGCAAGTATTGCTTCAGTTTCACTTTCACTTAGTTATGTAGAGGCAACTTCAGGAAGTGGCGCAGTTATCACAAGCGCTACTCAAGTTCCTTCAAACACTATGAAGCTTGTAGCTTCAAAGCCAACTGTAACAGTTGGAGCTGGTGGAACAGACTATATCGTTCTTGGAGCTGAAAACAAGATCGGTGAATTCACTGTAACCGCTGATGCGAATGGAAAGATTGGTGTAGCTTCTACATCTCTTGCTATCTCAACTCAGGGTATTACAAATCCAGAAATCTCAGCTGCTCGTGTTGCTGACGGAAATACAACAATCACAGGTGCAGTCGTAACTGGCTCATCAACAGTTCTTGTATCATTCGACACAGCAACATCTCCTTCATCATACGAAATCGGAGCTGGTCAATCAAAGACCTTCTCAGTTTACGGTGTTGTTGCAGGAGATCAGACAAGTGGTACAGTTACACCATACGTAACATCACGTATGACAAGTTCTGCATCATTCCAATGGATGGATATTATCGGTGGTAACTCACAGCAAACTGGAGCTGCTATCTATAACTTCCCAACATCAAGCTTTACATCAAAGCACTAATCTGCGTCCAATATTCTGTCTATCTTGATATGAATTTAAGTTAATCACTGTGTCATTCCAATGAAAATTGGAATCCAGTGTTAACCTAGAAACTATTAAGTTAGTGAATATCTAAGCAAATTAGATGTTCTAAAAGCCCGCTCGCAAGAGCGGGCTTTTAGTTTATCTAATTTACTTTGAATTACGAAACTC
>DOZK01000037.1 GCA_003518045.1 Candidatus Nomurabacteria bacterium | reverse complement strand
AATTAGAGTGCTAATTCAGGTCAGAAATTAAAAACCCCCGTACTTTGGATTTTCTGGGAATTTTGGGGGCAAGCTGGCGGGGCTTGCTATTAAACAGTTTGCGCCGAAAGTCTCACAAGTTCTTCATAGGAAATTACTTCCACGAAACAAGTGTCTGTACTATCAGATTCCGTACACACACCACACTTAAAGAAGTTCGGATTCTCTGTGTTTCTATTCACATTGTCGGACCTGCAATTTGGACAAAGAAGCTTTGTGCAAACGCCATCCTCTCGGGTTTGAAAGATCATTTTCTTCTCCTAATTTTACTTAATAATGTAACTCTATTCTTTTTTTAGAAAAAGTCAAAAGGAAAGCGCCCGGCAGGGCGCTTTCCTTTTTGAGTTTGATTTTGAGTTTATTGTATTATACTCCTAACCCCTAACAACGAACTATCTTGTCTTCGGCTTGCTAGCCTCAGACCCTCGCAGTCGGAACTGCTCGGACTGCTCGGTCTATTTCAACTTCTCCAACACCTTAGCTGCGGCATCTCTCCCTCCTAGACCAAAGGCTAGTCCTAGAGCAAGTGAAAGTGCAAATACTACTCCAGTGAAAAGTACTTCTACTAATCCCTGAGCAATACGTAGCTGAGTTAAAGCTGGAAAAACTCCACCGACAATAATGATTGCCCACTTAGCAACTTGTGCTGCGAACTTTCCTTTCATTCCCACACCTTGTGCTGAATGACTGACTAGTTTTGCAACGAAGTCTCCAAGTAGAGTTGCTATTACAAGTGCAATTGCTGCGACAAGAACGTTTGGAATGTAGAACAAAATATCATTAAGAAGTTGTGTTACTTGTTTAAGTCCAAGTATGTCAGCTGATGCAACTGCAAAAGCTACAATCAACCCCCACTTAATAACTCCACCAATAAATCCTGCAACAGAAAGTTTTACTCCTGTTTTATCGCTTAATGTGTTTAGTCCAGCTCTACTAAGAGCATTGTCTAATCTAAGAACATTAAGGACGTGAGTTACAGCACGTCCAACTATTACACCTGCTGCCCAACCTAAAACGAAAATAACTACGGCGAGAATTACATTTGGTAAAAAAGATAGAAGTGTATAGCTTGTATCTACCAATGACTGTCCGATAACGGCTGATATGTTTGACATAAAGAAATCTAAATAAATTATAAAGTGTGTATATATGCCCAGCTCCAGTTTTGAGTTCTAGTTTTTCTAAAATCCAAAACTGGGGCTGGGTAAACACCTTTATATTTCGACATATAAAGGTAATTTAAGTATATCCTCTTTTTTACCGAAAAGTTCTTTATTATCCACTTTTATGATATAGTCAGAAGCACTATGTTTCACCCTGTACGTGGCTCAATTTTCTTAATTATCCTTCTAGCTCTAGCCTTGTCTGTGGGTATTATTTATGTGTCTGCCCCTCATATACTTTATAGCGAAGAAATAGCTAATGTAGAGAAGCAAATAATCCCAAAGACTGAAACACTCGCCCCTTATGTGGGAAAAGCTGTTGTCATTAATTTAAATACTATGATGGTAGAACTTAAAGATGGGACTTCAACTGTTGAGACTTTCCCAATTGTTTCTAAAGGAAAGCCGGGTAGTTATTATGAAACCCCAGGAGGAAATTATGAAAATGATTATAAGGAAATAAATCACTTCAGTTCTATAGGACATGTTTATATGCCATTTAGTGTTCACGTCTTTGGAAACTTTTTTATTCACGGCATCCCCTATTATCCTGATGGCACGAAAGTTTCGAGTACTTATAGTGGTGGATGTATTCGCCTTACAGATGAAAATGCCGAGCTGGTTTATAACTTTATAGAGAAAGGAAATCCAATTATCATAACTCAAAATAGTGGTAGTGATTTTGAAAAACAAAATGACAATTCTAATACTATAAATAGTATGGAAATGACAAGATATATGTCGGCGACTGTTTCACTTGAATTTTTAACTCAAGATAATGAAATATATTTCAATGATAAGGCGACTACTCGCCGTAAATTACTTTATAATTTATTAACTTTAAATGATGATGCTGTTAGTAAATCTTATGCTCGCTCTCTGGGAACGGACTTATTTATAAAAAGAATGAATGAAAAAGCGAAAAGTATCGGGCTAAATAATACTTTGTTTATTGGTGTTGATGTTGAAACAGAAACAACTGATGCGGATTTAGTTAGATTTAATGAATATATTAAAGATTACAAATCATATTTAGTAACGAGAAGTACGGAGTAGGGAGAAAGAAGTATGTAACACAAATACGGGGACGGTCGCGAAGCGACCGTCCCCGTATTTGTATCTATTCGTACTCCCTACTCCATTCTCCGTACTCCGTACTCCTTGTATCTAAACACTCAGCTTCTGGCTCAATTTATCAATAACTGCTTCATGTGGTTGATCAACAATATCTCTGACAAATCTATCATACATTTTGTATCGATATTCATATTCTTCAACATCCATAATTGAATAAACAACGTCTCGTCCGAGTTCTGCAGAAAGTCCCTCAAAAAGTTTTTCGGCTTTCGGTCTTTTTATTGCCTCCCCCACAATCAAAACATCAACACGTGATTTTTCACTACCAATAAAAACTCCAGATACAATAAATAATTTTACCCTACCAACAATTTTAAAACGATTAGCTAATTCCCTTTTATCTAATAATTGAAAATCAAATAATAAATCTTTCAATGCTTGATTATGTGGAAAATCTGTATTTAATTTAAATCCAACTATTTCTTTTACTTTGGAGACGGCTTTCTTGCCTGTTCCTGAACTTGTAACCGTACGAGTTCTTTTCTTTTCAATAAAACCGATGGCCGATAATGCAGTTAATTCTTTGCGAGCAAGAGCGCTTTTTGATTTAGTTTTTTCGGAAACTTCATGCAAAGATATAACAGCATCTTCATGATGAAGAAAGAAGCGCATAATTTTTACTCTCTCAGCTCCGCCTAGCAATCGTGTCAGAAGTTCCATATGCAATATATTATATCAAACCCTTACACCACATTCAATGTATTAGGCCGGGCCTACTACAGATAAGAGTTATTTGTAGTAGGCCCGGCCTAATACATTCCCCTCTTTATTCCAAAGATACTAAATCCTGTATGGTGGTATCAATCATATTTCAACTTCAGCCAAGAAAAAATCTCTTTCTTAAACTGCTCTTTGTTAGTAAAATACTTTGGGAAAAAATCCGGATTAAGTATTCTTCCCTCATTTCTATAATTATTTGGCTCTGCATAATCAAAATAACTAGAATATTTATAACTGTGTAAAAATAAATTCGTCTTTTGTATATCCCTTATCCCGCCCTCTTTCCATGTTGGATTTATTAATTTTACAGGATTAAGATGAATATACGAATAAATATATTTTAAAGAAGTATCATTATCTATATGCCGTGCTTTATATCTTCCCTCAAATAAGGACCCCGTCCTCTTATTTTTATTATTTAAATACATTGCATATGCTGTTGCAATCTTATGTATAAATCTACTTACTCCTTTTTCTTTTATCTTAGTTACCAAAATATGGAAATGATTTGGCATCAAACAATAAGCACCTATAGCAACTAATTGTTCTCCTCTTTCATAAAAATAACCCTTACTGAACGTCCTGTCTACGGCGAATGAATCTTCATTATTTGATATGTATAATAGCCACATAAAATATTCATAATCTTCTGAATCATAAAAAATAACCTGTTTACTATTTCCTCTATTATAAATATGATAATAGCTTCCCTCAGAAAAATCTATCATTCTTTTTGACATTTATTTAGTATAACAATAGTTACTTGTAGTAGGCCCGGCCTATACACATTTACTCTGTTTATCAAAAAAATAACTCAAATATTAAATTGTCTAACGCATGTATTAGGCCGGGCCTACTACAATATAAAAATATAAAATCCCCTTTCGGGGATTTTATAGATTGATTAATATGTTTAAAGTAAAACTAAAATTATTTTAGTTCTACACTCGCTCCGGCTTCTTCCAATTTCTTCTTCATTTCTTCAGCTTCTGCCTTCTTAACATTGGCTTTCAAATCTACTGGAGCGCCGTCTACTAAGTCCTTAGCTTCCTTAAGACCAAGTGCCAATGCTTCCTTTACTACCTTCATAACAGCGATTTTTTGTTCACCAGCTGAAACTAAGTGTACTGTGTAAGCATCCTTTCCTTCTGCTACTTCAGCACCTGCTGCTGGGGCTGCTGATACCGCTGCTGCAGAAACACCGAACTTTTCCTCAATTGCCTTAACGAGTTCGTTAAGATCTAGTACTGACATGCCTTCAATTTTGTCTAGCAAATCTTTGAATTTTTCCATAATATTATTTAATTTTAAATTTTTAATTTTAAATTTTTAATCAAATTCTAATTTTTAATATTTTAAACATTTATACATTTAAAATTGATTAAAAATTAGAAATTTTAAATTAAAAATTGTTATGCTTTCTTTGTTGCGACTGCATTAATACCGATAGCTAAACGTTGCATTGGAGACTTGAGCAAGTATGCAAGTTGTGAAAGTAGAACTTCACGTGGAGGGATAGTCGCGATGGCCATCATTGCCTTTGCATCTTTATATTCTCCATCGAAAATTCCACCTAGAATTACGAAAGTATCCTTGTGAGTCTTTCCGAATTCATAAGATAAACGAGCAGGTGAAAGAAGATCATCTCCCCAAACAACTGCAAGTTCCTCTCCTACAACTGGAACATCGCCTTTAATTCCAACAGCTTCTGTTGCGCGAGTCCAAAGAGTTTTCTTCACTACTGTGTAATGAATATTTTCTGTGAAAAGTGCATCACGTAATTCCATAGTTTCCTTTACAGGAAGTCCTCGGAATTTTACATAAACAGCTGATTTGGAAGCTTTAAGGGCATCTGTATAGCTATCGATAAGTTCTGCTTTTTTAGCTTTTTTTAGGGCCATAGAGAACTAGATTTTAGACATTAGACATTAGACTCTAGATGTCAAAAGACCAATAATTCGGATACCTAATATATCCGATAAACAAATTTAAGAGTTGTTATATAAGCCTTAACCTATATAATACCTCCGCCAGGCTTATGAAATATTTGCATATTTCGCTGACTTCTTTGGTTTATGGAATAATACTAACATAGGAAGTTCATAAAGTCTATAAAGACTGCATAGCCAGCAAGGCGGGTCAAAAGTCCATAAAGTAATTAATTCGGGGCCAAGAAACCTTTAGTTTTTTGGTTCCACTTTACAAACTTTATTGACTTTCTAACAGAAATAGCAACCAATTTATTTAATTTTTTAACAAAACCAGATTCTTTAAGAACTTGATCTAATGTTCCGATATCTTTTGATGTTTCCAAAAATAAATAGATGGCTTCTCGTAACATTTCCTGTGCATGCTCAAAATTCTTGCCCTGAGATGCAACACCGAGTTCTGGGTTATAAGCCACATAGTGCTTACCCTCTTTCCATATTTTAGATGTAAGAAATAATTGCATATTTATATATATCTAAATAATACTATCATGGTTTATGTAAGTCAATGCCAATAAAACAATTTAGAGTAAAGAGGTAAGTATAATACCGAACACCGAGGCCTTGCCTTGCCAGTTGGCAAGGCAAGGCCTCGGTGTTATATTCATATTTTTAATATTAGCCTAATCTTAACCAAGATTTTATTTCATGCATAAAATCCCCTTTCGTTTGAAAATAATCCGGAAAAGCATTCTTGTTAATAAGATAGAATTCATTAGTATAGTACTCGTGAAAACTAGAATATGGGTATCCCAATAAAAAAGAAACTTCTTCGTTATGAATTGATTTTGTTTTCCAATTTTGATTAAGTATTTTTAATGGATTCAAATGTATATAAGAAAATAAATATTTTAGATAATTATCCTCTGCTACATATTTAGCTTTGAATTTACCTTCAAATAAAGCCCCTGTTCTTTTATATTTTTTATTATAATACATAACATATGCAGTAGATAGTTTCTGCAAAAATAAAGTTATACCTTTCTCTTTTTCTTGTTTAATCAAGATATGAAAGTGATTTGGCATTAAACAATAAGACCCTAGAGAAATAACTTCTCCGATTTGACCAAACCTTTGCTTTTTCTCTCTATTTCTTGATCTCTTTTCAGTATTCATAGTATCTAACAAATTCATAAAATATCTATAATCTTGATCATCATGAAAGATAGACTGCTTACTATTACCACGATTATAAATGTGATAATACTCTCCTGTTAATAAAGATACTTGTCGGACTGACATTTAAATAGTATATATCCAACACCGAGGCCTTGCCTTG
>DOZK01000031.1 GCA_003518045.1 Candidatus Nomurabacteria bacterium | reverse complement strand
GCACTTAGAAATTGAATGTGGCTGTCTGTTGTCTAATGTCTATCCCTGCTATACTTTTATTATGAAAAAAATACTTATCATCTCACTTACTATTTTGAGTTTGCAGTTTGCATATGCAAGAGGTTGTGTTGATCTTCCAAAAAATTTAAATAGATGGGAAGAATCTCCTTCCATACTTTCATTACAAAATTTCCTTGCAGAAAAAGGTTTATTAAAGGCAACACCAAATGGTTATTTTGGTAATGGAACTTTTTCAGCAGTAAAAGCTTATCAAAAAAGTAATAATATTTTCCAAACTGGTACCGTAGGAGTCTTAACAAGAGCCTCAATAAAAAAAGAAACATGTAATATAAAATATGCACCAATAGTAAATCAAGTCATCACTCCACCAGTTAGTCAATCAAGTGTCGTCACGACCACTTCTACGCCTACTCCTACCCCCACACCAATTTCTACAACTACAAATGTTATCACTAAAACAAATAGTGTTATTTACAAAACCCCAAGTCTTTCAAGATTAAGTAGTGTTACATTTTTTGCGGGAGGCAGTAGAGATTGGGACGCATATTTATACGGAACAGATTTTTCAACGACATCACCAAATAGTATTTACTTCAAATCAAAAAACAGTCCAAAGAAATATTTTATAGGAGATGTTAAATCTTTAAATGGCACTGATTTAATTCTCCCAAGAGATTTTACAGCAAAAACTCTTCCTTGCGGAGCAGATTGCAATGAAATGATTTCAATAGGCGCTTACGACGTATCTGTAGTAAGTAATTACTTAGAAAGCAATACTGTATATACAACAGTAAATGGATTTACTTCATCAGTTGTAACTGGAACTGCTAATCAGGCCATCGCATCGAAAATTACGGGGGCATTTTTTGGGAGACTTTCCTTTGCTGTAGGGTTACCAGTTCAATTAATTTCAATAACTCCAACAATGTTAACCGAAGGCTTTCCAGGAGGGGACATAAAAGCAACTAGAATTAAAGATGACGCGACAGGTCTAACTTTCATTTCTTCTTTAAATACAATACCAGAATTCCAATCTCAAGTAATGAGTTTATATGGCGATCTAAATGGATTTTCTTCAGGAAGAATAATTACATCTTTTAAGATTACAATTATGGATTATATAAGTCGTAAAAATACAACTTTTTCTTCACCCGCCATGCTTACAACAGTAACGGCATATTAGTTTTTATAAAAAATAGATGTACATTTTTATGTACATGTGATATATTATATATATGAATACTAAAACAACAATTTCTATATCAGAAGCACGAGTAAGGCTTTTTGAGATTGCAGAAGAAGTCCAATCCCCGCACACTGTTTTTTCCTTTACTGAAAAAGGAAAACCAAAAGTCGTGATGATGTCCGCAGAAAATTTTGAAAGTTGGGCAGAGACTCTTGAGGTCATGTCGGATTTTCCAAGTCTTAGAAAAGAATTAAAAGAAACACAAAAAGCCATTGCTAATAAAACCTATAAAAAGTGGGCAAAATTTGATGATGTTTTTCCAGGTTTAATAAAAACTAAGGCCGTTGTTAAAAAAGTGATAAAGAAAAAAGTTTCTCATAAAAAATAATATGGTTTATTCTTTATTTTTTAAAAATACTGCAGTAAAAAGTATTAGTAAGTTATCAAGTAAAGACAAGTATAAAGTGTCTATTATTTTAGAAACCATTAAAACAAAGCCATTTTCTGGTAAAAAGTTGGCAGGTGAATTTAAAGATTTATATTCTATTCGCGCTTGGCCGTATAGGATTATTTATACAGTAATCAAAAAAGAGCTAGTTGTGCTTGTGGTGGATGTGGCACATAGACAAGGGGTGTATAAATAGATATATTTTATTGTATGAAAAAATCCATAAAAACATTTAGTGATAGAGTGTTAGAAGCAGTTTTTGCAATCCCAAGTGGGCGGGTTACAACATATGGCAGAATTGCTCGAGCATGTGGCGCAGGGCCTATGGCATCGCAGTCAATTACAGCAATATTAGGTAAAGCATACGAAAAAGGGGATAAAAATATACCCTTTCATCGTATTGTGTATGCTGATGGAAAAATTTGGATAAGTGATGAGTATCGTGCCAAACGTTTAAAACTTTATAAACAAGAGGGGATAGAAATAGATAAAAATAATAAAATAAAGAATTTCGAGGAAGTATTGTTTGAATATTGATTATTTAGAAAATTGAATATTAGCTGTTGCGATTAGTTGTTGAACTCAACTACTTTCCCCTTGCATCCTTCCCCATTTCATGATAGTATTGCATGACTTACTTAGCATTTTCCTTAATTCTCTTAGCTAAGTGGTTGGCAGTGTACAATTATTATTAGTTTCTAGTTTTTTTATATAATCTAATAGTCCAATATCTCTCACTAATAGGTGGGGGACAAGACCCAACAAAAACATATGGCAGAAATTTTTGATCGCTCAAAACCACACGTAAACGTAGGAACAATTGGTCACGTTGACCACGGAAAGACTACTCTTACAGCAGGTATTTTAAATGTGCTTCACTTAATGGATAAAACTATTAAGATTAAAGGAGTTGATGAAATTGACAAGGCACCAGAGGAAAAAGCTCGTGGTATTACAATTTCTCTTTCTCACTCAGAGTACTGGACAGCCAATCGTCACTATGCTCACATCGACGCCCCAGGTCACGCTGACTATATTAAGAACATGATTACTGGTGCGGCTCAAATGGACGGCGCTATTCTTGTAGTTGCTGCAACTGATGGTCCTATGCCACAAACACGTGAACACATCCTTCTAGCTAAGCAAGTTGGTGTGCCAAAAATCGTTGTTTTCCTAAACAAATGTGATATGGTTGATGATCCAGAAATGATTGAACTTGTTGAAGAAGAAGTTCGTGAACTCCTTACAAAGCAAGGTTTTGATGGTGTAAATACACCTATTATTCGTGGTTCAGGTCTAAAGGCCGCAGAAGCAACAGACATCAATGATCCATGGGCACAGAAGATTGTTGAACTTATGACTGCACTTGATACTTGGATTCCAATTCCAGAACGTGATATTACAAAGCCATTCCTTATGCCAGTTGAAGACATCTTCACTATTGAAGGACGTGGAACTGTAGTAACAGGACGTATTGAACGTGGAGTTGTTAAGATTAACGAAGAAATTGAAATCGTTGGTCTAAAAGATACTGTTAAAACAACAGTAACTGGTATCGAAATGTTCAACAAATCACTTAATGAAGGAGTAGCTGGAGATAATGCAGGTATTCTTATTCGTGGTGTAAAGAAAGAAGATATTATGCGTGGACAAGTTCTAGCAAAGCCAGGCTCAGTACATCCACATACAGACTTCGAATGTGAAGTTTACATTCTAAAGAAAGAAGAAGGAGGAAGACATACTCCATTCTTAAATGGTTATAAGCCACAGTTCTACGTACGTACAACTGACGTTACAGGTGAAGTTACTCTTCCAGCAGGAACAGAAATGGTTATGCCAGGAGATACTATCAAGTTCACAGTTAAGCTTTTAGCTCCTATTGCTCTTGAGGAACAAGGACGTTTTGCTATCCGTGAAGGAGGTAAGACAGTTGGAGCTGGAGTCGTAACAAAAATCATCGCATAATTTTATCTCGAAAAAGATAGACCCTAAACCTTACAAGCATGACAGCAACAGCAACAACAACTAAAGCAGTAACTAAAAAAGTTACAAAAGCACCGAAAGCCGTAAAGCCAGCGAAAGCAGTAGAGATACAAAAGCTTCGTATTCGTGTGCGAGCATATGAAAGTAAAGTGCTTGATGCTTCAGTAAAACAAATCATCGATACGGCTCGCCGTTTTGAAGCTACAATTCTTGGACCAATTCCTCTTCCTACAGAAATCAAGAAATATACAGTTAACCGCTCAACATTCATTTATAAAAATGCACGTGAGCAGTTTGAAATGCGTGTTCATAAGCGTTTAATTGATATCGTTAACCCACAACCAAAGTTAATTGAAGCTTTAACTAACTTATCTCTTCCTTCAGGGGTTGATATAGATGTAAAGATGGCCTAAATAAGTTGAAAGTCTATAAAGTCCTTAAAGTAGAAAGTAAATACCGGATACAAGACATCAGAAAAACACCATGAAATTCACACTCGCAACAAAACAACATATGACACAGTTCTTCGGAGAAGACGGAAAGGTTCATCCAGCAACTGTTCTTACTGCTACTCCAATGACTGTTACTGCTATCAAGACAAAAGAATCTGATGGCTATGAAGCTATACAAATCGGTTCTGGCGTTCAAAAGAAAGAAAGAATTTCAAAAGCTTTATCAGGTCATTTGAAAGGTGAAACTTTTAGAAATCTTAAAGAATTCCGTACGCCTGGTGGAGATTTAGCAGTTGGAGCAACTATTGCTTGTGATATTTTCCAAAAAGGGGAAATCGTTTCAATTTCAGGAGTTTCAAAAGGAAAAGGTTTTCAAGGTGTTATGAAAAGACACGGTATGCATGGAGGTTGGCATCAACACGGTCAGAAGCACTCAATGCGCGAAATTGGTTCTATTGGTTCAACTGGTCAACAGCGTGTTAACAAAGGAAAGCGTATGCCAGGAAGAATGGGTAGTGATCGTGTTACTCAGAAAAGTGTAGTTATTCTAGACGTTGATGTAGAAAATGGTCTACTTCTTGTTAAGGGTGCTGTACCAGGAAGAAGAGGTACTTTAGTTGAGATAAAGCAAAATTAAGGAATGAAATGACTATAATTTTCTTTACCCAGCCACACAAAAATATGAAACTATATAAAAATAAAAATACAATAGCAGGAAATAATAACTATATAAGTATGGTGTGGCTGGGTGCTGATTTTTATAATCGCTCCACTCATTAAAAATCAAGCATATGAAAGCAAATATTTACACAACAGAAGGAAAGATAGCAAAAGAAATTACTCTACCAGAGAATATTTTTGGAGCAAAATGGAATGCCGATTTAGTATCACAAGTACTTTATTCTCAAGCATCCAACAGACGTGCTGGAACAGCTCACACAAAAAACCGAGCGGAAGTTCGTGGTTCTCACAAGAAGCCATGGGCTCAAAAAGGTTCAGGACGCGCTCGTGTTGGTTCTGCACAGTCTCCACTATGGAAGGGAGGAGGTGTTACTTTCGGTCCACGTAATGATAAGAATTACAAGAAAACTATTACTCGTAGCATGAAGCAAGGAGCATTATTTTCTCTACTTTCTGCAAAGTTGACCGCTGGTAAAATTCTTTTTGTTGATGCTTTTGCAATCAATGAAGGAAAAACTAAATCTGCTGAAACAGTTATGAAAAACTTAACAGTAGTTGAAGGATTCTCTACTTTGGATTACAAGAAAGTTGGAAATGTTTATATGACAACACAGAAAGGGGACTTGATGACAAAGCGCGCATTCAGAAATCTTCCTTACGTTGTTCTTCATAACATGGATGACCTTAACCCACTTGATATTGCGAACGCTCGTTATTTAGTTATCTCTAATCCAGAGGCAACTATAGAGTATTTGTCATCTAAGATTAAATAAAAGTATATGGCAACAAAGAAAACAACAACTAAAGAAGAAGTAATCAAGGCTGATAAGTTAATTCTTTCTCCTCGTATAACTGAAAAGGCATCAATGCAGTCAATGTCTAATGCTTATACTTTCGTAGTACATCCATCTGCAACAAAGCTTTCATTGCTCGCAGAAATTAAAGCAACTTACAAAGTTACTCCAATAAAAATAAATATTACAAAAATTGCTCGTCAATATACTTTTATCCGTGGAAAGATAGGAACTACAGCAGGAATTAAGAAAGCAGTTGTTTTCCTTAAAAAGGGAGACTCAATAACTTTGAGTTAGTCTACAGAAATACAAAAATATGAAAACCTATAAACCAACAACACCATCACAGCGTAAAATGACTACGGTTACTTACCGTGGAGTTATTACTACGAATGATCCATATAAGCCATTAACAAATGGATTTAAACGCGGTGTTGGACGCAACGCTTTCGGACGTATTACATCTCCGTATAAAGGAGGAGGACATAAGCGTTCATATCGAGATATAGATTTTAAATATGATATTTTAGATATTCCTGCAAAGATAGAAACTGTTGAATATGACCCAAATCGTTCAGGATTTATTTCTCTAGTTTCTTACAGAAATGGAGCAAAACGTTACGTTCTTGTTCCTAAAACTATGAAAGTAGGCGATACTTTTATTGTTTCTGAAACTGCAGACACTGAAGTTGGAAATCGTACATCATTAAAAAATATTCCAGTGGGAACTTTTGTTTATAATATTGAATTACAGCCTAAGGGCGGGTCAAAGCTAGTTCGTTCTGCTGGAGTTTATGCTCAAGTTGTTGCTCATGATAATGGTTTTACGTCAGTAAAACTTCCTTCAACAGAAATTCGTAAAGTGGTTGATACATGTTTTGCTTCTATTGGTGAAGTTTCAAATGAAGAATTCCGTCTTCGAAATGTAGGAAAAGCTGGTCGTTCAAGAAATTTAGGCCGTCGTCCAAAGACACGTGCTATGGCAAAGAACCCAGTGGATCACCCATACGGAGGAGGTGAAGGAGCACAACCACGAGGAACACGTCGTCCAAAGACAAAACAAGGTAAGACTACAGGTGGACACAAGACAAGAGCACCAAAGAAATATTCAAATGTTCATATAGTATCTCGTCGCGTTGTTCGCAAGAAGAAGTAGATAGAAAATAGAAGGTAGAGAGTAGAAGGTAGAAAAATACAAATACAAAATCCAGAAAACGCTTTACTTTCAACCAAAATCTGATATAATAAGCCAACTTAACCCACATGACAAGATCAATTCACAAAGGTCCATACGTAGACGAAAGAGTACTTAAAAAAGTTCTCGGCAAAAAACCTGAAACAACAGGTGTTATTAAGACATGGATTCGTCGCTGTGATATTGCACCAGAAATGGTTGGTTTCACTTTCGGAATTTACAATGGAAAGACTCATATCGAAGTTCTAATCAATGAAGATATGGTGGGTCATAAGCTTGGTGAATTTTCTCCAACACGTAAATTCGTAAGACATGGAGGAAAGATGCAAAAGGAAATTGACCAGAAGAAAAAAGAGACTGAAATAACTCAGGCCAAGACTGCGAAAGCAACTGTTGACACAAAGAAGAAATAAATAATTTATGAAAGCCCAACTTAACAATTACAGACAAGCACCTAGAAAAGTTCGTTTAATAACTGAACTTGTAAAAGGTAAGCCAGCTGATAAAGCACAAGCAATGCTAACTGCTTTAGTTAAGCGTGGAGCTCTTCCAATAAAAAAGTTACTTGATTCTGCAATTGCGAACTCAGGAGTAAAAGCTGGAGATTTAATTATAAAGAATGCAACAGTTGATAAGGGTGTAGTTATTAAGCGTTGGATGCCGAGAGCTATGGGACGCGCATTTCCAATTCACAAGCACACTTCAAAAGTTGTTATTGAACTTATTAAGAAAGAAGGTCTAAAATCTAATGTCTAAAATCTAACATCTACCCCTATGACACACGTAGTACACCCATATTCACATAGACTTGGAATCATTCGCGACTGGAAGTCACGCTGGTTCGGCAAGAATACAACTACTTATGTTGATTATCTTAGAGCTGATGTTTTAGTACGTGCTTGGCTTACAAAGAAACTTCGTGGTATGTATGTTTCATTTATTGAAATTGAAAGAAGTGAAAAGCAATACCGTATTGCAATACACACATCACGTCCAGGTATGATTATCGGTCGTGGTGGAGATGGAATTGAAAAGTTACGCGCATCTCTTAAAAAAGAAATGGCTCGTTTGAAAATAATTACTCCACAAGATGTTAAATTAGATATTGTTGAAGTTGCTAATCCAGAAGCAGACGCCGCAATTGTTGCAGCTATGGTTGCAGAGGGGATTGAAAAGCGTCTTCCTTTCCGTAGAGTTCTAAAAACTACGATTGAAAAGATTATGGCTAATCGTGATGTACAAGGAGCGCGTATTTCTGTAGCTGGTCGTTTAGGTGGAGCTGACATGGCTCGCCGTGAACAAATCAAGCGTGGAGGTATTCCACTTCAAACATTGAGAGCTGATATTGACTTTGCACGTGAAAGAGCAAACATGACTTATGGAGTTATTGGTATTAAAGTTTGGATATATCGTGGAATGAAGTTCGACCTGCCTACCGGCAAGGCAGGTACTACAGCAACTAAGGTAGTTAAGAAAGAAGCAAGTAAATAATAATTTAATAAAACGAGTATGTTATTCCCAAAGAAAGTAAAACACAGAAAATGGCAGACCGCGCGATTGAGCGAGGCTAAATTAGCACGCCCAGAAACTCGTGGTATCACAGTTGCTTTCGGAGCGTTTGGACTTAAAGCAGAAACTTCTTCACGCATTGCTGCAAATCAAATTGAAGCTGCTCGTCGTGCCGCACAACGTTCTGGTGGTAAAACTGCAAAGCTTTGGATTCGCATTTTCCCTGACCGCCCGGTAACACAAAAAGCCGCTGAAGTTCCTATGGGAAAAGGAAAGGGAGATCCAGATCGATATGTGTTTGAGGTTCGTCCAGGAAGAGTACTTTTCGAAATCGATGGTGTACCAGAGGCAATAGCGCGCGAGGCTCTTCGTAAAGCTGGGTGTAAACTATCTGTAAAGACTAGAATAGTTGCTCGCTAATTAAAATATATGACAAACAAAATTATTACAGTAAGAAAAAGATTAACAGGAAAAGTCGTCTCTGATAAGATGGACAAGACTGTTGTTGTGAATGTACAACGTTATGTTGCTCACAAAAAATACGGAAAGTATTACAAAATCGATAAGCATTACAAAGCTCACGATGAAGGAAATATTTATAATGTAGGGGACACAGTTATCATCGAAGAGTGTCGTCCACTTTCAAAGGATAAAAACTTCACTGTCGTCGAAAAGAAGAATTAGTATTTGAATTCACCAGTAACCAGTAACTATTAACTAATAACCACTACCATGATACAAGCAGGAACAAACGTAATCATCACAGACAACTCCGGAGGAAAGCGCGGACGTGTATTCAAAGTACTCGGTGGCAGTATGCGTCGCTATGCTTCTATTGGGGATATGGTAGTACTTTCAGTTAAAGTTGCAGAACCTCGTAAGCAAACAAAGAAGAAGGATATTGTTTATGGTGTTGTTGTTCGTACAACAAAGCAAATCAGACGTGATGATGGGTCATACATTTCTTTTGATGATAATGCTGTTGTTATTGTAGATAAAGTAAAGAAGGAACCTAAAGCTGGACGTGTATTCGGTCCAATTCCACGTGAGCTTTCACAAAAAGGCATTGAAGGATTTAGAAAGATTGCATCATTGGCACCAGAGATTATCTAGGATTACCTAGACTTTAAACATTTAAATATTTAAATATAAAAACCATGCACGTAAAAAAAGGAGACAAAGTAATAGTGATAGCAGGAAAGGAGAAGGGAAAGACTTCTACTGTTTCTCAAGTATTGCGCGAAGAAAATCGCGTAGTTTTGGAAGGTTTGAATAAAATGAAGAAACATATTAAGTCAAAGAAAGCAGGGGAAAAAGGTGGTATTGTTGAAATCTCAATGCCGATACATGCATCAAATGTGAAGCTTGTTGATAAGAAAGTTAAAACAGAAAAGAAACCAAAAACAAAGAAAGTAGCTAAAAATAGTTAGGAGTTTGCAGTTAGGGGTTAGGAGTTGAAATACAAAAGCGCGGTCTACCGACCGCGCTTTTAGTTTGCATCTAAAATTACTCATGATATAGTATGTTTATGATTAAGAGCAATAAAAAATCTTTTGGAACGAATATTCTTGTGGAAAGAGACATCTCTGGTGGTTTTATTGTTTCTATTCCAGGAATAAATGGTGCGCATGCAGATGGAATGACATTAGAGCGAGCTGTAAAAAATCTAAATGAAGTCATGTCTTTACTTAAAGAGCATTATGGAGAGAAAAAATTATTCAATATAGTAAAGAATGAAAATAGATTTTTTGGGGTTATTCCTTACAGCGTAGAGTATGTCTAGAGCTTTAAAGTATAAACAAGTAATTAAAGCTTTAGAGTATTTTGGTTATATAAAAACTAGACAAAGGGGTAGTCACATAATTTTTGTAAATAATGAGGGTAAAATTACTGTAGTACCAAAACATACAAATGGTGAAGTTATGGCAGGGACTGTTGGTAAAATATGTAGAGACATAGATATTTTATATGAAGAGTTTGAGAAGCATATAAGATAAAAAAGCGCGGTCTACCGACCACGCTTTTAGTTTGCAAAACATAATCAAAAAGAGTGGTGTTAATCTGTGTGAATTTGATCTTTGTGTTTTATTTTTTAGAGTTAATAAACATTTAGTGTTG
>DOZK01000004.1 GCA_003518045.1 Candidatus Nomurabacteria bacterium | reverse complement strand
TGCACTTAGAAATTGAATGTGGCGACTTTCAACTTTATAGACTATCCTTGGTATACTGGCATATATGATTCTCTCTGATTTACCAAACCACCACGCAGTCCTTATTGTAGATGGCGAGCGCGAGGCCTACGGCCTCGCGCTATGGAATGAACTACAAGCATTATCTCCCGCGCACAGATTTTTTAATCAAACGGTTTTGGATATTGAGACAGCTAGGAAAATTATTTTTTGGGCTAATACTCCATACAATGATGAAAAGATTGCGCTCATCTCTTTTCACACCTCCGGCATTCCTGCACAAAATGCAATGTTAAAAATTTTAGAAGAACCACGAGACGGCGTGAGGTTTATTTTGGTTACGAGTAATAAGGACGGATTGATAAATACGGTAATTTCACGAGTACATGAAATTAGAAGTACGGAGAATGGAGAAAGGAGTAAGAATGATGCAAATACGAATGCGAAATTATTTTTGGAAGCAAACCCGACACTAAGAATTAAATTACCATTTGTTACAGAACTTCTATCACGTGTTGATGAAGAAGATAGAAAAGATAAAGAAGCGGTGAGGGGATTTATTTTAGAAATAGTAGATTATCTAGGAAAACAATCCGCCAGTGGGCGGACTGACGGGAAAATTATAAAACCAAAATATATAAAAGAAACCTTGCAAATAGCCTCCTATGCCTCCGACCCCTCAGTCTCAGGAAAGGCTTTGCTTGAGTATTTGGCATTATTACTTCCACAGATAAAGTAATTTTATGATAGAATTATCTTTATTACACACGAATTATTGAATTTAAATAAAAATTAAAAATTAGAAATTAAAAATTTCCCCAAACACTATGTCCTACAATTTTTCACAAGTCGAGTCCGACAAAGCCAAGATTCTTGAATGGCTAGCAGGCGAATATCGTGCTATACAAACAGGTCGCGCTACACCTCAAGTTTTGGATTTGGTTCATATAGATTTATATGGCTCTCGTACACAAGTAGCTCACGCCGCCTCTGTAACTATTGAAGACCCAAAAACAATTCGTGTTTCTCCATGGGATAAAACTATTATTAGTGATATTGAAAAAGCAATCAATGAGGCAGACTTGGGACTTTCTGTTTCATCAGATGACGCTGGATTACGTGTTCACTTCCCAGCACTTACTACAGAGACTCGTCAGAAGCTTGTAAAATTATTAAAAGATAGATTAGAAGATGCTCGTATAAAAATACGTTCACTTCGTGAAGATACAAATAAAGATATTGATGCAAAAGCAAAAGAAGATGGTTATGGTGAAGATGACAGAATGCACTATCGTGAAGAAATGCAAAAAATTGTAGATTTAGCAAATGCAGAATTTGAAGCTTTGTTTGAGAAGAAAGAGAAAGAAGTGATGGGGAATGAATAGTCTATAAAGTTGAAAGTCCATAAAGTCTATAAAGTAAAATACCCAGCCACTTCGTGGCTGGGTATTTTGTATTTGCAATTACTTTTAACTTGATGGACTTTATGGACTTTCGACTAGCACCAGTTATTGCTATACTGGTGCCCATGTCTCTACTCTCTATACTCCTCTTCCTCGTCATTATCCTAGTGCTTGTTATCGTCCATGAATTTGGGCATTTTATTGTTGCTAAATGGACAAATATGCGCGTGGATGAATTTGCTTTTGGTTTTCCTCCAAGACTTTATGCAAAAAAGAAAGGCGAGACAACTTATGCAATAAACGCATTACCACTCGGTGGTTATGTTTCTATTTGGGGGGAAAATGGCGAGCCAGATGATATTGCAAAAAATCATCCACGAGCATTTGGTAATCGACCATGGTGGGCTCAGTTACTAGTGCTTGTGGCTGGAGTTACAATGAATATGCTTTTAGCTTGGCTTATCTTTGTTGGTATTTCTTATGGGAATATAAAAGTTTCTGCATCGGACGAAATATATGGAAGTAGAATTAAAAATCCTGTTCTTACAGTTATGGATGCATCAGCTGATAGTCCCGCATACAAAGCTGGCATCACACCGGGGACTACTTTAATTTCTGTTACTACAAAAAATGCAAAAGCTGATTTAAAAAATGCTGACTCTTTGATTAATTTTATTTCTGCGCATAACAATGATTCATTCACTATTACTTATCAAACAGAGACTGGTATAAAAGCAGACACAACAATAGCTGCTGTTTATGGAATTGTCCCAGATAAAAAAGCGATTGGTATTTCAGTGGACAATGTTGGAACTATAAATACAACTTTAGTTGAAGCTGTGAAAATTGGAAGTACTCGAACTTATGAAATGACAAAGATGACATTTGGTGGATTAACCACTTTATTCTCATCAATTTTCCAAGGCAAAAATGTTATAAAAGAATTATCTGGTCCAATAGGAATTGCTCGTATTGTTGGT
Source organism: Candidatus Nomurabacteria bacterium (assembly GCA_003518045.1). Taxonomy (GTDB): domain Bacteria; phylum Patescibacteriota; class Minisyncoccia; order Phycocordibacterales; family UBA5272; genus UBA11704. The sequence goes on along the minus strand of DOZK01000004.1, from coordinate 22,984 downwards.
CAAACAAGTGAATATGGATACAAAGCAATATTAACTTTAGTTGCGGTGCTTTCTATTAACTTGGCGATATTTAATATTTTACCTCTTCCAGCATTAGATGGTGGCCGTATGGTTGTAGTTATTATTGAAGCTGTGAGTCGAAGAAAAGTTCCACACAAATATTATTCTTGGGTGAATGTTGTGGGATTTTTAGCACTGATGTTGTTACTTGTTTTAGTTACCCTTCACGACGTGAGAGGGTAGAAAGTTAGAGGTTAGAAGTTAGGTGTTAGGAGTTAATACTAATACGACGCGGCCTTCGGCCGCGTCGTATTTTTCTTCTAACTTCTAACCCCTAACTTCTAACTTTTCGTGTGTTATAATTTATGCATGCGACAATCACAACTTTATACAAAAACAAGAAAAGAGGCGCCAGCGGATGAAGTATCAAAAAATGCGATACTTCTTACTCGTGCTGGATTTATTCATAAGGAAATGGCGGGTGTTTATACATTTTTACCACTCGGTCTTCGTGTTCTAAAAAAGATAGAAGATATTGTTAGACGTCATATGGACGCGATAGGAAATGAGCTTGTGATGCCGTCTCTTTCTCTACGTGAAAATTGGGAAAAAACAGGACGGCTAGAAACAGTTGATGTTTTAATGAAGACAATGCCCGCAAATAAAGTATCAGAAGAAAAATCTTCTAACTCGTATATTCTTTGTCCAACTCATGAAGAATTAATTACACCGATTGCTTCCGAATATGCTCGTTCATATAAAGATTTACCTATTGCGTTTTATCAAATACAAACAAAGTTTAGAAATGAAGCACGCGCCAAGTCCGGACTTCTTCGTGGTCGTGAATTTCGTATGAAAGATTTATATTCTTTTCACAAAGATGAAGCAGATTTGCAAAAGTATTATGAAGAAGCGAAGAAAGTGTATATGAATGTTTTCCGCGAAGTTGGATTAGGTGAAGATACTTTTATTACACTAGCGAGTGGTGGAGATTTTACAAAAGATTTTTCTCATGAATTTCAAACAGTAGTGGATGCAGGGGAGGATATTATTTATCTTGATAGAAAAAATAATATTGCTTATAACAAAGAAGTTGTAAATGAAGAAAATGCAAAAAGATTAAATGTTGATTTTGAAACCTTGGAACAAGTGAAGGCTTGTGAGGTTGGAAATATTTTTCCATTAGGTACAAAGTTTTCAAAAGCTTTTGACTATACATACATGGACGAAGAGGGGAAAAAGCAAGATGTATATATGGGGTGTTATGGTATTGGCCCATCACGCCTAATGGGTGTGATTACAGAAAAATTTGCGGACGTTAAAGGCTTAGTATGGCCAGCGTCAGTTGCACCATTTTCACTTCATTTAATTTCATTAGCAAAAGAAAAAGATAGTGAGACTGCAAAAACAGCTGAAGATATTTACACTAAATTAACAAATGCCGGAGTTGAAGTTTTATTTGATGATAGAAATGAATCTGCTGGTGCAAAATTTGCAGATAGTGATTTGATTGGTATACCAATGCGTGTAGTTGTATCAGATAAATCACTTGAGAAGGGTGGAGTAGAAATAAAAGAAAGAACAAAAGAAGAAAGTGAAATAATTTCCATCGAAGAACTTTTCGCAACATACAAAAAGAATTGCGAGTAGGGAAGGGACGTTAGGAGTTGGTCGTTAGGAGTTAGGAGTTAAAAATACAAATAGTAAATTCTTAAATTAATTTACGAAGGCAAGACCTTCGCGAAGGTCTTGCCTTCGTATCTGTGTCATTCCCGCGCAGGCGGGAATCCAGTGTTGTGTTAAAGTTTGTATACAATTAAAAAATCCCCGAGTTGCGGGGATTTTCAGTAGCCAAACAACAAGGTGTTATAGCTTTTCGAGATTGGGGAACCACCCAAGGTCGACATCGTTCCAGGTTATGTTAGCCAATTTGAAGACCGGTGTTTTTTCACCATCATGGCAGTCCAGAACATCTTGGCTCTCGTAGACTTGAACGTGTACCGCCCCATCTTGTCTAAAATAGACTTCGATGGAAATATTCTGATTATCGAGTATGAATTTCACGGCCGGCGTGTTTTTAATAACTCGACGACCACTCAGACTCGCCCCAAGTACAGATGGTTTAATGATCATGCAACTGTACTCTTTTTCGATAAAGGGGATACCCCGATAAAGAATGATCGTAACTGCATTTCCATAAGTGTGTGATAGACAACCGAGTCCAATACTCCTCATGAAATTTCCAACAAGAGTCGCCAGAGAAATTATTGTCTCACTCATTTTATTTTCCTTTGCAGACTATTTCACTGCAGGGTGTTGAGATTTCCGTAGATAGTTATTTATTGGTCGTTGTTCTTAACGAATTACGAATAACGAATAACCAATAACGGGGTTTAAGGGGCTTTCCCCACAAATCTACAACAAATTTAACCATTTGTCCATGTTTGTTTAGATTTTGCATAATATTATAAAATCCTTAAAAATCAATGGTATTTTGTATTATCTAACATCTAAAATCTAATGTCTAAAATCTATTTTTGTGTTAGAATACCCTCATGTTCGACCGACTTTACCGACATTTTTCAAATGACATAGGTATAGACCTTGGCACTGCCAACACGCTTGTTTATTTGCGTGGTCGTGGAATTGTTATAAATGAACCATCAGTCGTGGCACTAAACCAAAAAACTTCTCGTGTGGTTGCTGTTGGAACAGAAGCAAAAAATATGATGGGTCGCACGCCGTCCCACATTCGTATTGTTCGCCCACTTGTTGATGGAGTTATTTCTGATTATGAAGTTACAGAAGAAATGCTTAGTTATTTAATCAACAAAGCAAATGATGTTGATAAAAAATTATTCCGTCCTCGCGTAGTTATCGGCATTCCAATTGGAATTACAAATGTAGAAATGCGTGCAGTCTATGATGCTGCCAAGTCAGCTGGTGCGCGCGAAGTTTATATTGTCGAAGAACCAATGGCAGCCGCTATCGGCATGCGTATGCCAATTCATGAACCAATCGGAAGTATGGTAGTGGACATCGGTGGTGGTACAACAGACATCGCCGTTATTGCCTTAGGTGGTATTGTGCGCGCAAAAAGTTTGAAAGTCGCTGGAGACAAATTAACGTCGGACATTATCACTTATATGCGTGATGAATTCAAAATGTTAATTGGAGAAAAAACAGGGGAGTTTATAAAAATGAATATTGGCTCAGCCATGCCAGAAGGTGAAGCCGAGGAAATGAGTATTAAAGGACGTGATTTGGTAACAGGACTTCCACGCGAAGCCATAATAACAGATGTGGATATTCGCGAAGCCATGTATGCATCAATCGCACAATTAGTTGATGCCATTCGTGAAGTATTAGAAACTACTCCACCAGAAGTTCTTTCTGATATTATGCAAAAAGGTATTACGCTTGCCGGAGGTGGAGCTTTAATTAGAAATCTTCCGGCACTTCTTGCTATGCAATTAAAAGTTCCAGTTACAATTGCGGATGATCCACTCACGGCTGTTGCCCGTGGTACAGGAATTATTTTAGAAGATATTATTTTATATAAAGACGTATTAGTACAAAACACCGATGACATATCTTTCCGATAAAACAAAAAAACGAAGAAAAGTAGCTACTCTTATTTTTGTAATAACAGCACTTCTTTTGCTTTCATTTGGCTGGGTACAAATTCGTAGCACGCTTTCTCCTGTTGCTTTACCTGTTGTTTCAACCTCAAATAAGTTTTTGAAAAGCATAATAAACACACCATATTTAGTTATAAATTATTTTAGGTTAAGAGCAAGTTATGAATTAGAAAAAACAAATTTGCAAAATAATATAGAAGAATTAGAAAATAAAATTGTGCTTTTACAAGCAGAAAATAATTCTTTGAAAGGAATAGAAATCAATACTACAGAAATTACAGAAACTAGTGCCAAGGAAATAGTAAAACCAAATATAATTCTTTATCCATTAGCACAAGATATTACTAAATTGTATTCAACAATACTTCTATCAAAAGGTTTTAAAGATAATATAAAAGAAAATTCTATTGTCTATATTCGTGGCAGACAACCAGTTTGTATTATAGAAGAAATTCATTCTACTTCATCTTTATGTAAATTACTTAGTTCGCATGGAAATACTGTAGAAGGTGTCTCTGTAGAAACTAAAGAAAATATAATTTTAACTGGTGATGGTGGTGGAAACTTTTTAGCGTTACTTCCAAAAGAATCTAATTTTGTTGTTGGAGAAGATATTATGTATAAAGTAAATCAGACAATGAAGTTGGGAAGTATCGTTGATATTAAAAAAGACCCACAAGATATATTTGTAAGAGTTTATGTTCGTGGAGCGTATAACCCAGTAACTTCATCTTTATTTTATGTTGATAAGGAATAATTTAAAATATATTATATATTTTGTTTTAATTGCCATCTCTTTTCTCTATGATTTAGTTTTTGCATTATATAAGTATCCAATCGTAATACTTATCCTCTGTGCTATATTAATAATATATGAATTTGTTTCGCCATTTATCTACACGTCGCGCTAAGGAAGCAGCCTCTCATGAAATTGACCCAGAGGATGTTTTTCTTGATAGCCAAAATCTTTCAAGTTTAAATATAAATCAAATGGAAGGTCAATTATCTCGCCCGCTTGGAGTGCAGGTTTATTATCTTTTTACTTTTTTTATAATTATATTATTTGGTGCAACCATATTTAGATTATTTAGCATGCAAATAACTAGCTTTGCTTCTTATCAAGAAAAAGCAGATAGAAATCATTTACGTACAACACCAATTTTTGCTCATCGTGGAACTATATCGGATGTGAATGGTAATTTACTCGCTTGGAATAGTAGTAAGGGGGAACTTTATGAAATACCAGACAGGGTTTATACAACGACCCCAGGATTTTCTCATTTGCTTGGCTATGTTAGCTATCCAAAAAAAGACCAGAGTGGTGTTTTTTGGCAAGACGAATATATTGGCCGTGATGGAATAGAAAAGCAATATCAGGATAGGCTCTCAGGAATAAGAGGCGAGAAAGTTATTGCTGTAACAGCACTTCATAAAATTGAAGCAGAGAATGTTACGATTGACCCAACAAATGGAGAGAATTTAAAATTAACAATTGATAAAGGTGTGCAGGCAAAATTATATGAAAGTATGGAAGCTCTCGCACATAAAGCATTTTTTACATCAGGTGCTGGTGTGATTATGGATGTTAATACAGGCGCCGTTTTGGCAATAGCGAGTTATCCAGAATACAATAATAATTTAATAACAAATGCTACTTCAACAGAAGATAAAAGAATTCTTGCAAAAGATTTATTAGATAAAAATAATAAATTTCTTAATCGTGCCGTTGCTGGATTATTTACCCCTGGGTCTACAGTGAAGCCTTATATGGCAATCGCCGCACTTATGGAAGACATCATCACTCCAGAGAAAAATATTTATAGCTCAGGACAATTAGTTATAAAAAATAAATACGGTGGGCCGGACTCTATTTTTAAAGATTGGAAAGCTCACGGTTATACAGATATGAGAAAAGCGTTAGCAGAATCTTCCGACGAATATTTTTATCAAATTGGTGGTGGATTTGAGGGTCAAAAAGGATTGGGTATTGTACGAATAAATAAATATTCAAAATTATTTGGTTTTGGAACTACAACAGGAATAGATTTACCAGCGGAAACTTATGGAAATGTCCCGTCTCCAGAATGGAAGAAAAAAGTTTTTAATCAAGATTGGTTGCTTGGAGATACTTATCACACTTCAATTGGACAATATGGATTTCAATTAACTCCGCTTGAGCTTGTACGCGCGACTGCATCAATTGCAAATGGTGGTTATTTAGTAACACCACATATGATAGACGGCGTTGTGACGGCCAGTACTTCAATTAATTTAAAAGAAAAAGATTTAAAAGTTATTCGCGAAGGAATGCATATGGTGGTGCATGCCTCCAATGGAACAGGACTCGCACTTAATATTGATGGGGTAGATGTCGCGGCGAAGTCAGGAACAGCGGAATTGGGCGTGAGTAAACAATTAGTGAATTCATTAATCAGCGGATATTTTCCATATGATAATCCAAAATATGCTTTCGTAGTCGTGATGGAAAAAGGGGATAGACATAATCCGTATGGCGCGGTGTTTGTGATGCAAGACGTTCTTACGTGGATGCGTGATAACACTGGTTATACAAAATAAATATTTAATGAAACAATTTTCAATAATCAAAAAATACAAAATAATTTTTAGTTTTTTATTTAATTCCTTTTGTGTCATTCCAACGAAAGTTGGAATCTAGTGTCAATTTTGAATATTAGATATTTTTTCATTGAATATTTTTTCTAATTTCTGGCTCGGCTGACGTAATATTATAAAAGTTTTTAGTTGTGTCATTCCCATGAAAATGGGAATCCAGTGTCCGTATTGTCCGTAATGTATATTGAAAAATTATAAATAAGAATTAAAAAAGCCACCCTGGGGGGTGGCTTTGAATGGCACAAGCAAGCTGGCTACTCGCTGGGCGTTGTTGTTTTGATTTTTGCTGGTTGGTGGATAGCCACATGTTTCAGTAAGCAAACAATGGCGACCGGCAACATGCCAATGCCAGCCAAGAAAAGGCCGTTGCCTTTAATGCCAGATCCGTAGATGAGCAACAGAAAGTCTGTTGACACCAGGAAGCCACCCAGTCCGGCAAAAGATATACCAGACCACATCCATGTTGGGTTGTATGGCCACCGCATCAGCCAGCCAGGGATGATTGTTAGGAAGAGGAAACCGCCTGAGATGTTCATTGTCCACAGAACAAATTGAACAGCTTCTTTTTTCCAAACAATTCCGGTTTTCAACCCAATGCCGACGGCCATGATGACCGAGAAGACGAAGACCATACTCATAATGCCAAGGCCCATGAGAGCCCAGGCGAGGCGGAGGGCCTTCACCTGTTCTTTGGTTTTGCTCACGGCGGTGCTCGGCGGTGATTTTTTGCGTGACAATTTCATCGCGTCCACCCCATAATTCAAACCTATGAGAATAGCCAAAGCCGAAAAGAAAAAGAAAATGGGGTGCGGATTGTAGCCCATGTATACCGGCCACAAGATTTTCAACACAATCCAAATTCCATTTCCCAAACTGACAAAACCGACAAGCATGTCAAGCCAGGTTGCAGCCTTCGGCCATTTTTCAGCCCGCATCATCAACATGATGGTGAATACTCCGATATCGGCGACCAAGCCACACCAACTAGCCATTAACAGCATTGCGATGCCATCAGCATGCGTTTCGCCGTATTCCCAGCCAAGGGCGAGGAAAACCATCGAAATGATGACCCCGGACATGAAGATATAGTAGCAGTGTGCTACCAATTCCTTAAAAGTTATTTTCATAGGAACCTTTCAAATAATAAAAAGACAAAGGACAAGACACTTTTATATTATACACCATATTATGCTGTTTGTCAATGTTATCAGTTCTCGGATTTTGTGGTATGCTATATGACCAATACACATCAATACATATGGAATATTTAACAATTGAAAAGAAACAAGAACTAGAAGATGAATTAAACAAGCTAAAGTCAGTACGTCGCAAAGAAGTTGCCGACGCACTTTTATATGCAAAGTCATTAGGTGATCTTTCAGAGAATGCTGAGTATCAGCAAGCTCGCGAAGACCAGGCGAATTGTGAAGAAAGAATTTCTCATCTTGAGACAATTCTTAAGAATGCAGTTATTATGGACAAGCACAGTGGACACACAGTTACAGTTGGTTCTACAGTAACAGTTACAAAGAAAGGAGAGAAGACAGATAAAGTTTTCAATATTGTAGGTAGTGAAGAATCAGATTCTTTTAATGGAAAAATTTCTAATGAGTCTCCACTTGGACGCGGATTATTAGGAAAAGGAAAAGGAGATGTTATAAAAGTAGAAACTCCAAAAGGCGAAATGGTTTATACAATTAAGAGCATAGCGTAGACTAGTAAGTAGCCACTAGGGTATAGCCAATAGTGGAATACAAAATTAGCCACTAGCCACTAGGGTTTAGGAAATACAAATACAACACGAGCGAAACCTTCGGTTTCGCTCGTGTTGTATTTGATACGAAGTACACTCCCAACCTAGTGGCTAGTGGCTAGTGGCTAATACCTATTTTCCATCGACTATCTCCCCACTATTTGTTATCATTATATGTATAGTATTTGTATTGCATTTATTATCTAAAATCTAATCTCTAACGTCTAAAATCTACCCCTATGGCCTCAATCGAAGAACTTCGCGCAGAGCGACTAAAAAAATTAACAGCATTACAAGACTCTGGTAAGTCCGGCTTCCCAGCTATTTCTCGTCGAACTCATGAATTAAGTGATGTCATTCGTAATTTTGCGTCTCTCGCAGAAGATTCTGTACAAGTTATAGTTGCTGGGCGTGTCATGTCATCTCGTGGACAGGGTGCACTTATTTTTATCGATCTCTATGATGGCTCTGCAAAATTACAAGCCGTTATCAAACTTCCGGAATCAGGCGAGGAAGCCCACGAATTTTATACAAAATATGTAGACACAGGGGACTTCATTGAAGTTACAGGCACACTTTTTACCACGAAGTCTGGTCAAGAAAGTGTTTTGGTCTCAAATATTTCTATGCTTTCAAAAGCATTGCTTCCACTACCTGATAAATATCATGGGCTTCAAGATGAAGAGATTCGTATGCGTGAAAGATATTTGGATATTTTAACAAATGTAGAGTTACGCGAATTATTTGAAAAGAAAGCAAAGTTTTGGGAAGTGGTTCGTAAATTCTTAAAAGAAAATAAATTCTTAGAAGTTGAAACTCCAACTATAGAAGTAACAACGGGTGGTGCTGAAGCTCGTCCATTTAAAACATATCACAACGATTTTGATTTAAATGTCTTCATGCGAATATCTGTTGGCGAACTTTGGCAGAAGCGTTTAATGGCAGCAGGTTTTCCACGTACTTTTGAAATTGGACGTACATATCGTAACGAAGGCTCGTCGCCTGATCATCTACAAGAATTCACTAATTGTGAGTTCTATATGTCCTATGCTGATTACGAAGCTGGCATGACTTTAGTTCAAGAACTTTATCGCACAATTGCAAAAGAAGTTTTTGGTACGACAACATTTACAACACGTGGACATACTTTTGACTTATCCGAACCATGGGGACAAATTGATTATCGAGAAGAAATTTTAAAACAAACTGGCATTGATATTAACAAAGCTGATGACCAAGAAATAAAAGATAAGTTAGCAAGTTTGAAAGTAAAATATGATGGGAATAATCGTGAGAGATTAACAGACACGCTTTGGAAATATTGTCGCAAGAATATTGCCGGTCCAGCATTCTTAATTAATCATCCATTATTAGTTGCGCCACTTTCAAAAGAAAATACTGACGCCACAGGAAAGGGAAATGGTACCGCACAAATATTCCAGCCGATATTAGCCGGCAGTGAACTTGGTCGTGGATATTCAGAATTAAATGACCCAATAGATCAGCGAAAGAGATTTGAAAAACAACAAGAGCTTTTAGCAGGAGGGGATGAAGAGGCGATGATGGCGGATTGGGAATTCGTAGAAATGCTAGAGCATGGCATGCCACCAACATGTGGTTATGGTTTTGGTGAGAGACTTTTTGCTTTCTTTATGGATAAGCCTATACGCGAGGTTACCATGTTCCCTTTAGTAAAACCAAAGCCATAATTATGAAATTAAAGTTTTCTCAAAGCCCAGACTCTAGAGACATAGCTAAAATAAATGAAGATTATTTAATTGAAAGAAACATAGAACAAAATAGGTTCTATGATGATAGGGATTATGATGAAAATGATGATACAAGAGAGTCTCTTTCTTTTGATCAGCTTGCCACTTTGGCAGCATCAAAAAAAGAGGAACGTTACATTTTTTCTAGTGCCGAGAGTATAAAACCACCATATAGTAAAGAAGTAGCCTTTAGTCTTATAGCCGAAGGACATTTTCGTTCTGTTGCAGACAATCTTTCAAAATTTAAGACTGAAGATAGAGATGATATAACTTTTAAACTTATAGAATTAAATCAATATATCGAAAGAGAGGATGTTGTAAAATATCTTTCAAATTTTAGAGACTTGGATAATGAGACAGCAATGAAACTTATAAAAGCTGTTCGAGGTGACGCCCTAGCAGAAAGTCTTTCAAGTTTTAAAGATATAAATCACCGTGAAATAGCTTTAAAATTAATTGAAACACATCAAGGTTATTATGTAGCATATTATCTTGAAAATTTTGAAGATCTTAATCACCAAGAAATAGCATCTAAATTAATAGAGTCCGGGCAAGGTAATTATGTTGCACAGTTTCTTCAGAATTTTAAAAACATAGATTATAACGAGATAGCTCTTAGGATGATTGAATCAAATGAAGGTAGCTTCGTTGCCAGGTATCTTTCAAATTTTGAAAATCTTAATCAGGAAGTATCTTTTAAGTTAATAGAATTGAAACAAGGTCAATATGTAGTTGCTAAAATTTCAAAATTCAAAGATCCTGCCTATCAAGAAATAGCCTCAAGGTTAATTGAATCTGGACAAGGTGAATTCGTTGCTTACCATATTTCAAATTTTAAAGACGTTAATCATCAAGAAATAGCCTCAAGATTAATTGAATCCGGGCAAGGCGATTCTGTTGCTAGATGCCTTTCAAATTTTAAAGACGTTAATCATCAAGAAATAGCCTCAAGATTAATTGAATCCGGGCAAGGTAATTCTGTTGTAAGGTATCTTTCAAATTTTAGAGATCTTGATACTGGCACGGCTATAAAGCTAATTGAATCAAATCAAGCTTTGGCTGTTGCACGTTATCTTTCAAATTTTAAAGATTTAAACCAAGAAATAGCTTCAAGATTAATTGAATCTGGGCAAGGAACTTTCGTTGCTTACGGTATCTTAAATTTTAAAGATATAAATTATGAAGAAATAGTTTCTAAATTAATTGAATCTAAGCAAGGTAATTCTATTGCTGGTTATCTTTCAAATTTTAAAGATGTTAATCATCAAGAAATAGCCTCAAGATTAATTGAATCCGGGCAAGTTAGCTCTGTCTCAAAACATCTTTCAAATTTTAAAAATTTAAATCAAGATACGGCTTATAGATTAATTGAATTAAAACAGTTCCTGGCAGTTATAGAACATCTTTCAAATTTTAATGGGATTGATTATGCTAAAATAGCTATTAAATTAATTGAAGATGGTCATGGAGCTACCATTATTTCACGCATTAAGAATTTTAAAATTCTTGGCCAAGAAGTGGCACTAAAATTTATTGAAATGGGACAGGGTAACTTAATAGGGCCGTATCTTAAAAGTTTTAAAGATCTTAATCAAGATATAGCATTAAAATTTATTGAAATGGGACAGGGTAATTTGGTAGCGGAGTATCTAGCAAGTTTTACAGATTTAAATTTTATGGAAATAGCCATAAAAATAATTGAATCCGGTAAGGGGGTTTCTGTTGCAGCATATCTACCATATTTTAAAAATATTAACCATCAGGAAATAGTTTCTAAATTAATTGCGTTAGGAAAATCTGATGCAGTAGTTTCTTGTATTAAAAATTTTAAAGGCCTCAATCAAGAAATAGCCTCAAGGTTAATAGAATTAAAACATGGTGAATATGTAGCTGCCAATCTTCCAAATTTTAAAGACCTCAATCATCAAGAAATAGCCTCTAAATTAATTGAATCAGGACATGGTGAATCTGTTGCAAAATACATTACAAATTTTGAAAATTTAAACCAAGAAATAGCCATAAAACTAATTGGACTGGGTAAGGGTAACTCCGTTGCAGGCCATTTTGATAATTTTGATGTTCTCAATCGTCAAGAAATCGCTTCCAAATTAATTGAATCTGGGCAAGGGAGTTCCGTTGTTTACTACATTTCAAGTTTTGGATATCTTGATAATGAAATTGCTTTAAAACTAATTAAATCAGGACAAGGAACCTCCGTAGCTAACTATATTTTAAAATTTTTTAAAGATGTAAATCATCAAGAAATAGCTTCGAGACTAATTGAGTCAGGGCAAGGTGATTCTCTTACAAAATACATTAAAAATTTTAAGGATCTTAATAATGAAATTGCTTTAAAACTAATTGAATCTGGGCAAGGGGCTTCTGTTGCAGGAAATCTTTCAAATTTTAAAGACCTCAATCATCAAGAGATAGTTTCTAAATTAATAGAATTAAAACAAGGTCAATATGTGGCTGCATATATTTCAAATTTTAAAGACGTTAATCATCAAGAGATAGCATCTAAACTAATGGAATCTGGGCAAGGTGCCTCTGTGGCGGCATATCTTTCAAATTTTAAAGATGTTAATCATCAAGAAATAGTCTCTAAGTTAATTGAATCTAAGCAAGGTGATTCTATTGCCAGTTACCTTTCAAATTTTAAAGATGTAAATCATCAAGAAATAGCCTCAAGGTTAATTGAATCAGGACAAATAGAATCTGTTGCTAAATATCTTTCAAATTTTAGAAATCTCAATACTGGTACAGCTATAAAACTAATCGAATCCAATCAGTCCTCGGCAGTTGCACGTAACCTTTCAAGCTTTAAAGATCTTAATCAAAAGATAGCTTTAAAATTAATTGAATCAAAGCAGGGTCAAAATGTTGCTTACTATCTTCCAAATTTTAAACATATAGATTATGAGGAAATAGCCTCTAAATTAATTAAATCAGGACAAGGCGAGTGTGTTGCAGGGCATCTTTTAAAGTTTAAAGACCTCAATCATCAAGAAATCGCTTCCAAACTAATCGAATCTGGGCAAGACGAATCTTTTGTGAGCTATCTTTCAAATTTTAAAGACCTCAATCACGATATAGTTCTTAAATTGTTTGAATTAGATAAAGGTGGCTCCGTTGCGAGATATCTTGAAAATTTTAAAGATCCTAATTATCAAGAAATAGCTTCAAGATTAATTGAGATAGGACAAGGTGTATATGTTGCAGATTATCTTTCTAATTTTCAAAATCTGAATAATGAAACAGCTTTAAAACTAATTGAATTAAATAGATCTTGGGATGTTGCAGGGAATCTTACAAGTTTTAAAGACCCTAATCAAAAAATAGCTTTTAGTCTAATTGATGCAGGAGAAAGTCATAATGTTGTTAAACACTTAGACTGTTTCAATAAAGTATTCCTAAGGGAAATCGCAATTAAATTAATTGAAGCAGGAGAAGGACTTTCCATTATTAATAATTTAGATTATTTTGATGACGAAAATCGAAAAGAAATCGCAATTAAATTAATAGAAAAAGGAAAAATATTGGAAATTGTAAATTCTCAGGGTAAATTTGGAGATCTTTTAAAATCTTTACCTTTTTTGGGGGAAATTTATAAACTACAGCCACCAAGTAAAAATGAAAATAATGACCCATGGAAACAACACTTAATCCCGCTCCTCAAAGCTACTGGTGATTTAAATGACGAAAAAATAAAACAGCATATTTTAAAATATATCAAAATATTTGGACTTGTTTTCGAACCACACCTTTTTGATATTTTTAAAAAAATTATTGTTAGTACTGAAATTGATGAAGATACAAAAGCAGAATTGAGGTCTTTTGAAATAAATCCAAATTTACAACGTGATGCTATATTGCTTGAGCTTGATAAAGTTGCCAAAGCATTTACTCGTGACATTCTTTCTGGTTTAGTTCCTGACTCATTAGATACATCACTCGGTAACGCTCTTTTTATGAAAGAATTCGTACCACAGTCTTCTTGGGATAGAGGTTATAGGAATTGGAAAGAGTTGGGTGATAAGGTAAACAAAAATTACAAAGTTCCAACAGCAATTAAAACACAAAAAATTGAATTATTTGAAAAAGGAGAAATGAGTTCAAGTGAGACTGGAGAGCTTGAAGCAAAAAGACAAACAATACTTTCTAATAAAGAAACTGCCACAAGATTTGAAAGTTTTAAAGGGTATATACAAGATGCTTATAATGGTTTTACTATCTTTAATGTGAAAGAAGCAATACAGAAGAGGGTTGATAATCAGAAAAAATTAATTTCAACAAAAGACCCTATTAAAGATATAGTAGTCATTGATTCTATACAAAGAGCTGTTGATAGGGATTTGATACTTCTTGATAGTTTAGAGGAAGTTGTACAAGGTGTAACAGGAGAGGGTGAGCTTGCAAAAAATAGTTCAATGTATGCAAGGCTTGTAGAACTTTCTTCAGAAAGGAAAAATAAAGAAGAAAATTTAAATAGATTCCTAAGAGCTTATGCACTTACTGAAATTATGGATGCCAACCCTGGATTAAAGGTTGTGTTCAACGGAATTGTTGAAAAAGAAAGCATTGATGTCGAAAGTCTGCATAAATTATCAGATTTTACTTCTCACCTCATAGATCATGAATTTCTTGAGAAAGAGGGTAATGGTTTAAGCGATATTGTGAAAGCAAGAATACGAGCATTATTAATGGCTGAAAAAACATACACTATTTCAAATGGTAAAAATGGTGGTGAGGTAAGTATTGATTATTTTACAAAAGTATTAAAGGATTTAGAAAAGATAGACTTACCAAACGGAGATGAGGTTACAAGTGTGGTGAAATTTATTCCCGTTGGTGGACTTGGGCGTATTACAGCAGGAAATGTTGGGGATGCATGTTATACATCACAAACACAGAGGCTTTCCGATGGTGGTTTTCAGAATACTCATATGATGATGATTGTAAAAGAAACTAACGATATGAATAATATCGTTGGCTCAGTGTTGGGAATATATTCTAAACAAGAGATGTCCGGAATTCCTGTATATGTTATACGTGCAAATAATCCACAACAGAATTATTTGTCCAGCATCGATGTTGATTCCTATGTAGAAGCAAGTATTCAAGCTATGATACAGCAAGCTGTAGATATTAGAAATGAAAATCTAACACAAGGTAAGGGTGGCGATATAAAAGTATGTATGCCTATGGAGCCAGCGTCTAATTCATCTATGACAAATAGACCTAGGGTTCATGAGAAAATGTATAAAAAGTTTAGTTCGTGTGAAGCTGTTGGTTTGGATAACAACGAAGATACTAATTTTAATAATTATCCAATATGGAATAAAAATGGTAATAATAAAGTTGTTTGTATTTATGAAATAAAAGACGGAGTAGAATATTATTATGGTAAACACCAAGAAATGTTACAACATAAACTTATTGAAAAAGAAGATACAAATATAAAGAAAAAAGTTTTAAGATCGGCCATTATTTAATAAAATTATGAGAAATATTTTACAACCAGAATTTGAAGGGTATCCAAGGACCAGACTAAATGAAAAAGCTATTGCTCTTGAAAAGGGAAGGTTTATAGAAGGAGTGAGTAGTGTTCCTGTACTTCTTAAACCACTTGACTCTAGTGAATACAAAGTAAAGTTTAAAAATGAGGAAGTAAAAAATGATGTTGGGGCAAAAGCTGAAGATTTTATTTATATGATTGATAATAGTGATGGAATAAAAGCTGCTGTTATGGGGCATGCACCACACTGGAGAAATGTTTCTACGTTTTTGGATACTTCTTGGACTGACACAAATGGTAAACCCCATTATTTTTTTGATGTTTCAACAAAAGGAATTGGTATAGTTAAAAGCGAAGTATTAGAAGATTATGATTATGATACTTTAAAAGTATCAAATGAATATGATGTAAATATTAATTTAGGACATGCTAACAAGGACGATTTTTTTTGGATGGAAGATTTAGTAACATTTACTCAAAAGCTTAATTCTATAGGAATACGCAGTGAGTTGTATTGGGCTATAGCAGAAGTTGATAAAATCAGTTATAACGGAGAACTCTATGATGTTGCAGACGCAAAAAGACAAGGATTAGTTCATAGAAGTAAAGATAATAATCCATATATCGGTGTGCGACTACTTAAATCTAATCATCGTATTGAAGATTATTCCAAAAAAACTAGCCCAGATGATAAAAGAGAAATGTTATTGTCTGTCTACGACGCCTTTAATAAAGAAACAACTTTAACAGGACGCGCCTTCCCTCAATTAGATATTAATAATCCAGAACATCAAAAAATATATTTCGAAACTGTTCTTACTCAGCATGTACAAAATCTTGCATTATTAATAAATAATGGGCTTACGTATTATCATATGCATTCCTCGAATTTAACCCTCATGGGAGAGATAGTAGATACTGCAGTAGTTGAAAGTGTTAACATAAATCAAACTGATCAGTTTCAAAATTTTGAAGAAGAATACGATACAAGCGCTCGAACTGATTTGTATAAAGGTATAAGACTTGGGTATTTGAAAGATATTAGAGATTGTCTTACTGGGATACGATCTTTATTTCGAAGTCTCAATAATGATGGGTATAAGGTATTAAATAGAGATGAGGCACATAGTAAAATTGTAGCGACTTTTAATGGAATTTTTGATAAAGAAAAGATGAAGATATTTGATAGTGAGACAGATGTAGAAAAATTATTACAAGTAGTGGAAGAAATATCAAGGAGAATTTTGGTTGAAAGAGAAACATTGCCAGCACTAAAAAGAAATGGAATAGAGAATTGGAATCTAAGAAGTTTATAAAAATAAACCCACAAAGCGCGACCGGTCGTGCTTTTGCAATTTATTATAAAAAAGAGTAGTGTTTATTACTGAACCCTGTAAAAAGGGAATGTATAAACCCATTAACTTTTTCCCGAAAGGAAAATTATGATTTCTCAAGAACTTCGCGCTTGTCTTATGACGGCAATGATTTCAGCTAAGGTATCGCGGCATGAGTTTTTCACAGTGGAGCATTTGCTCCTCGCTTTGTTGGAAGACTCAAGAACAGTTGAGATTCTCCAAGCTTGCTCCATTGATATTGATAAGCTCAAAATCTCACTCAGCGAGTTTATCAACGCTGTCACTCCTCTGGTTACTGGAGTTGATTCCGATCCTCGCCAGTCACTTGGATGTTTTCGTTCAATTCAACGTGCAAAGCAATATAACCCACTATCCACAACGGGAGCACATCTTTTGGTTGGGATTTTTGGAGAGAGGGACTCTCAGGCTGTGGATTTTCTGACCCAAGAAGGTCTGACTAGGCAAGACGTAATTGACTTTGTTGTCCGTGGTATGACAAAACCAAGCGGGCAGAATAAGTCTACTGGGCAAGAAGAAAATTTTTTCTATTATCGAGCCAAGGCATCTTCATTAAACAGACTCTATGAATTGGTTGAAAAAAATCAACTGACTCGGCTTGAGCTTGAAGAGTTTTTCAAAGACTCAACGGTGGAGTTTCCAGGTATCAAGTAAGTTTCATCAGCTACCTGAACCCAAACGTTCAGCTTCCTTAAAGCCAGCCTCCGTGCTGGTTTTTTGTATTTTCATTTTTTGTTAATACATAATATTATATTTGTATGTCAATAACAATACCAAAAGAATATATAAAAATGTTTGGAAAGCAAGATTTTGTTATAATTCCAAAGTTTTTATATGAAAGTTTTCCTAAAATTGTAAAATCTAAAAATTCAAAAAAAGTTGATAGTATTTTTAATCGTGCGACCAAAGCATTAAAAATAAAAGAAGTAAAAAACATATCCGCGGTAATATAAAAATATGTACAAATAGGGCATCATCATAATTTGTATTAAATAAAAACTAAAAATTAAAAACCTGCCTCGCCGGCAAGGCTGGCTAAAAATTACCAAAAAGCCCAGCAAACTAATGTTTGCTGGGCTTTTTGGTCTTATCCACAGGCTTTTCCTAGGTCTTTAATATTAAAGTGGAGTATAATGGTTTGCAGTGGGGTGAAGTGGGAGCTTTATCAAAAGTCTAAAAATTTTAAACTTTTAAATCCACTAAATTTTTTATCTCGTTTCTAATTAATTTTCATTGAAAATTAAAATTTGGTTGGTATGGAATTTGAATTAACTATTAACTACCAACCATTAACTATCAACTACCTATGCTGATTGGCCAATATACACACGACCTCGATCCAAAAAAACGACTCACGCTACCTTCAAAGTGGCGCGCGGATTTAGGGAAGAAAGTTGTAGTAACCAACGGGCTAGATAGTTCATTATTTGTTTTCCCAGTTAAAGAATGGGAGAAAGTAGCAGAGAAATTATCACAAGGTGGATTTGGTAACAAAGACACTCGCGACTTCAATCGTTTTATTTTAGGAAATGCATTTGAAACAGACGTTGATGCCGCAGGTCGTATTGTTATCCCAGACACCTTAAAGACCTTTGCAAAGTTAGGAAGCAAAGTCGTCATCGCAGGTATGCACTCACGTGTAGAAATCTGGGATGAAGATGCTTGGAATAACTTCACCACAAAAGTAAGCGGTGAAGCAGATGTCCTCGCTGCAAAACTAAGCGACCTCGGCATCCTCTAAAAGAAATTATTTGTAATCTACCTTCTACTTTCTACCCTCCACTTTCTACTATGCACCTTCCTGTCCTCCTAAAAGAATCCATAGATGGCCTACAAATTAAGAAGGGTGGAATATATGTAGACTGCACAACAAATCGTGGAGGACACAGTATAGAGATAGCGAAGGCGGTCGGTGAGAAAGGAACTCTCATTTGTATAGATCTTGATAATGAAGCTTTAGTGGAAGCTAGAGAAAAATTAGAAAAGATAAAAAACAAACCAGAGATACACTTTTTTCATTCAAATTTTAGACACCTAGCTTCTATTTTAGAAAATTTAAAAATAGAAAACGTAGATGGAGTGCTGGCTGACCTAGGATTATCTTCAGAAGAATTAGATGAATCAGGCAGGGGATTTTCTTTCCGTTTCGATGAGCCATTAAAAATGACTTTCGATGCTAGTGAAAGAGAAGACCAGACGACTGCTTATGAAATCATCAATAACTGGAGTGAAGATACAATAGCAGATATTTTATACGGGTTTGCGGATGAAACATATTCACACCGTATCGCACACAGAATTATTGAGAGACGTAAAGAAAAGCCGATAGCTACTACTCACGAGCTGGTAGACATTATCGCAAGTGCAGTTCCAGCAATGTACCGCCATCGCAAGACTCACTTTGCAACAAAAACATTCCAAGCACTGAGAATGGCAGTGAATGATGAAATAGGAAGCATAAATGATTTAATCGATGCTCTACCAAAAGTTTTAAATTTAAATGGACGCGCATGCATAATCACATTTCATAGCACAGAAGACAGAATAGTTAAACAGGGATTACGTGCCAAGAGTGAAACTTTAAAAATGATAAATAAAAAAGCAATAGTGCCGGGAGAGGAAGAATTAAAAGAAAACCCACGTTCACGAAGCGCTCAATTAAGAATAGTAGAAAAAATATGCTAGCAAAACACTTTACACAACAAAATTTTTATCAGAGAATTATAAACACAATGTTTGCAACACTTTTAGTTTTAGCAGTTGTATATTGTATAATTCTACTTTCCTTAGTTTTTTCTGTAATTGAACGTAAACAAAATCTTCTTGCCGTAAAAGATTTATCTTCCCAAGTTTCTGCGCTAGAGGCTCGTTATTCTAACGAGGTTGCAAATATAAATGATTCTGTTTTAGCAGAGCATAATTTTACGCGTATTGAAAATACAACTTTTGCTGTTCGTAAAGACCCAATAGCAAGCTTCTCTTTATTGTATACTCATTAATATGGGTATAAAAAAGAAACAAGAAACAACGCCTACAGAACATGTAGAGCGTTCAGCCTATCGTATTAGAATTGTAATGTACTTTGTACTTTTTTTGGCATCCGTTGTTATTCTCAGAGCATTTTATATTCAAGTAATAAAACATAATTATTATACTTCATTAGCTGATAGACAATATGTATCATCTGCGCGAGCTTCTTTTGATAGAGGAAATATATTTTTGTCTCATCGAAATGGAGACCCAATTCCTGCCGCTCAACTTATTACAGAATATCGCATTGCAATTGACCCCACAGTTATTGTGGATAAAGAGGCCGCCTACAATACTCTTAATTCTTATGTAACTTTAGATAAAGAAGAATTTTTTGCTAAAGCAAGTAAAATAAATGACCCCTATGAAGAAATTGCAAAGGATGTTGGAGAAGATACTGTTGCCCTTATTCGTGCTAAGAAAATAAAAGGTGTAAGTTTTGTAAAAGATAGTAAAAGAGCTTATCCACAAAATGACATTGGCTCAAAAGTTTTTGGATTTGTTGGAAACAACGGTGTGCGTGTTGGTGGTCAATATGGTATAGAAAAATATTATGATGATGTTCTCTCGCGTGATAGTTTAGGCCACACAATTAATTTCTTTGCAGAATTATTTACTGATGTAGAGAAAACAATTATCTCAAATCAAAATCAAGAAGAAGGGGATCTTGTTTTAACAATAGACGTAGAGGTAGAAAGAGCGTTGCATAGTGCTTTAGTTGAGACAAAGAAACAGTGGAATTCTGATACTGTCGGAGGAATTATTATGGATCCACAAACAGGTGCGATACTTGCCATGGATGGATTGCCATCTTTTAATCCAAATAAATATGGAGAAGTAAAAGACCAAAGTGTTTTTAGTAATCAATTAATTTCTGGTGTCTATGAAATGGGAAGTATTATAAAGCCGATAACTATGGCAAGCGCACTTGATGCTGGTGCTGTAAATGAACAAACAACTTATAATGATACTGGTTTCAGAGATTTAAATGGTTATAAAGTTAAAAATTTTGATGGCAAAGCACGCGGGCCTAATACTCCCATTCAAACAATTTTGGATAAATCTCTTAATGTTGGAACTGTTTTTCTCGTTGAACAATTAGGTGCAAAAAAGTTTGCTGAGTACTTTAAAGAATTTGGAATAGGAGAAGATACCGGAATTGATTTACCATCTGAGGCGAGCGGGCTTACAAAAAATTTGGATAGTAAAGTTTTTGTTGATAGTGCGACAGCTGGTTTCGGTCAAGGTATTGCTATTACACCAATACAAACTATTCGTGCTTTGGCTGTGCTTGGCAATGGTGGTGTTTTAGTTAATCCTCACGTTGTGGATACTATTATTTATAAAAATGGTGAGACGAAAAAAGTTGTAGCAAATAATGGGACACAAGTAATTACAAAAGAAAGTAGTGAGAAAATTTCTCGTATGCTAGTACATGTGGTAGACACAGCACTTGCAAATGGCGCTCGAAAAATGGATCATTATTCAGTTGCAGCAAAAACTGGAACAGCTCAAATGGTAAAGCCAGGAGGTGGATATTATGATGACAGATATTTACACTCATTCTTTGGTTATTTCCCAGCTTATGAGCCGAAATATATTATTTTCCTTTTCCAAACGTATCCAAAGGGCGCAGAGTATGCATCAGCGACGTTGACGGAGCCGTTTTATAAGATGGTGAAGTTTCTTATATCCTACTACGAAGTCCCCCCTGATAGATAAGCCATAAATTACCTCATCTACTTTGTCGTTACGAAATTTTATTCGGTCACTGTACATTTAGGTACAGCTTCCTCATAAAATTTCTAGACTCCTCGTATCTGAGGCAATTTCTGGCTTATCTAAAATTCAAGAGTAAAATTATTTTCTCTTTCATGCCTCGCATCTAAAGCAATTTTTCTCTAACGGCAGTAAGTAGTATTTATGTTGTTGTATTTGTCATTCCTGTACTAGTTACATATTTCATTGACAGATTCCTTTAAGAATACCACAGGAGGTGCATAATTTAGAGAAGAATGTAACCTCTCATAATTATAGTAGTAAAGATATTGATGTAGCTCTTCAAGAAATTCCTCTAGTGATTCAAAAGTTGTCTCATGAATTAATTCTTCTTCTAAAGTTTTCCAAAATCTTTCAATCTTTCCATTAGTTTGGGGTCTCATTGGTCTAGTATATCGATGTTTAATACTCATCTCTTTTAGAAGTCTTTCAAATGGGTGTTTATCCATATTTCCTTTAAACCCACTTCCATTATCAGATAATATCTCTTCAAACCTAATACGATGTCCATCTTGGAAAAAAGAAAAAATCCTTATGGTAGCAAACATAACAGACAAGGCTGTAATATCTGTTACTACTTCTACCCAGACAAGACGTGAGTAATCATCAATTACTCCAACAAGAAACAATTTCTTAATTCCAGGGATTAAATATTGTGGTAAGTAATGGCAATCAATATGTCCCATTTCTCCAGCTTTTTTCTTAATAATTTCTCTTTTGTTTTCCTTCATCTTTTTGGTTTTTCTATTAACACCATTTCTTTTTAATATATTATACACACCAGAAGGTGAAGGTGTGTACTTATTTAATTTTGGTTTAAGTATATTATGTATTTCATATCTGTTGTTTCCTTGTTCTCTTAATTCCATTACTTTTCTTTCTACCAGAGGATGTGGTCTTCTTGTCTTCCATTTAGGTCCTCGTTTTTGTGGCAACAATGAAGAATCTGAGGGGTTGTTTAAATATCTATTGTGATACTTAAAGAAAGTTTGCCTATTTGTATTATGTGCTTTGTAAAAATCTCCTACGAAACGATATTTAACATGTCTATGTTCTTTTACCAGTTGATATTCCCTAATGAGGAATCTCCATTTAGATATGAAGTTTCTTTCTAAAACTATATTATTTGTTGTTGATCTCATACAGAATTAAGTTTATTACGTTTTTAATTCTGTCAACGAATTAAGTAACTTCTACAATTCCCGCGAAGGCGGGAATCCAGTGTTTGTATTTTTGAAAATTGAAAATTGATAAACAAAATTAGTTTATATACCATGTGTGTATCTTAGCCACATTCAATTTCTAAGTGCAACACCTTGTTCTAATAATACCTCACAAGGAGTCCTGTAGCCAAGACACTTTCTGGGTCTGTTGTTTAACTCCCAAGCTATATCATCTAAATCTTGTTGACTAACATTATTGAGATTAGTTTTCCTCGGTAAATATCTTCTTAGTAATCCATTAATCTGTTCAACAGAACCTTTTTC
>DOZK01000005.1 GCA_003518045.1 Candidatus Nomurabacteria bacterium | reverse complement strand
TAAGGAAGAGAACTCATAGGTTCAAGCTTTAATGTGCGGGACGCGGATTAACGCAGAAAATAGATACCAAATTATACATAACAAAACTTGATAAAATATATGAAAGTGATAGTGTTATGAACAGAACAAATCTGTTCTTCGGTGTCTAATAAACACCGCTCACAAACCAACTGGAGAGATTTATCGTGAACATGCAACGAATGAAAAATGAAAAGCGCGGTCCCATTGCCTTCGTGAACTTCGCTCTTCTCGAAAAAGTCCTGAGATTCGGCAACTTCAAGACCAAAACTGGTCGCGAAACACCTTACTTCTTTAATGCTGGCGACTTTTACCAAAGTGTGGCCCTGGCTGAACTCGGCGACTTCTACGCCAAGTTACTCATCAATAAGTTCGGAGACAAATTGAAAGGGGCTGTGCTGTTCGGTCCAGCCTACAAGGGAATTGGCCTCGTGTACACCGTGGCCACAATTCTCGGATTTGTCTACGAAATCCAGGTCGGCGTCGCCTACAACCGCAAGGAGGCCAAAGACCATGGCGAGGGTGGCACACTCGTCGGTACACCCCTGGAAGGGCGCGCAAACATCATCCTCGAAGATGTCGTAACTACCAGTGAGACAAAAATCGAAGCTGCTGGGCTGATTGCAAAAGCAGGTGGGAAATTGATCGGGTGCGTTATTGCATTCGACCGCCAAGAGAAAGGAACCAAAGATGGTGTGATGACAGAACGTTCGGGCGCGCAAGAATTTGAATTGGCTTGCAACGTGCCGATGTACTCCATTGCAACTCTTGCCGACCTGATCAGGTTCATGGACACACCGGAAGGATCAGATGGTTGGCACGAGACGGTCGCGAAGATAAAGGCTTATCGTGACCAGTACGGCATCGAGCCCAAGGCTTGAATTGCCTATTTGTCCATGAAGAAAGCCGCCCGCGGGTGGCTTTTTTAATTCCTGATTATTTTAGACACTGGACCCGCCCGCCGGCGAGGCAGGTTCCAGCTTTCGCTGGTATGACACAAATACAAAATTGTATTTTCCACAACATACATTCGCACTACTGTGCTCAGTATCTTCCTCGCCTTCGCTCGTCGAACTATTCAACAAGTCCTTCCGCCTTCTTGAAGTCGATTGATAAAAGCTTGCTGCTTCCATCTACTCCAATAGTCACACCATATAACATATCGCAATGATTCATTGTTTCGCGATTGTGTGTGATGACTAATAATTTACTTTTTTCTGAAAGTCTTTGTAACATCACACCATACTTTTGCGCATTTGTTTCATCCAGTGGTGCGTCTGTCTCATCAAGCACCATAAATGGTGGTGGAGTAATTGATGACATCGCAAATAATAATGAAATAGAAACTAATGCGCGCTCGCCACCTGAGAACATATTTATTTCTTTGACTTTTTTATTTGGCAAAGTTACATCAATATCAATCCCCTGCTCTGTTATTTCATTTCCATCTTCATCCACTTTTACTAATTGTATTAATGTTAACTTTCCTTTTCCACCAGCAAAAACTTCTCCGAAAAATTCGCTAAATACTTTTGAAACTTCTGTTACTCCAACATTAAACTTTTCTGTCAAAGATTTTGTTAAGTCATCAATCAATATTAATAATTTTTGTTCGCTATCTTTTATATCTGTTAATTCTTTCATCAAATATTCATCACGGTCTTTTGTCGTCTTGTATTCGGCTAATATTTCTTCACGATTTTGAACTCCTGCTTCTTCAATACGAAGCTTTGACCTCTCTATAGCACGTAACAAATCCGCCTTTGGAGTGTCTTTATATTTTTCTTCAGGAACACTATCTTTATAAATTAAAATATTTTGTCCAATAATTGCCACACCTTCTTTTAGTAGCGCGTCAAAATATTGCTTTCGTAATAATAGCTCGCCCTCTTCTTGTCTAATGAGCGCTATAGTACTATCTAATTCACGTAATTTACTTTCAAGAAGCATAACTTTCTTTTCTTCTTCATAGCGAGAAGTTATTTCTGTCTCGGCATCCTTTTCTATATTATTTATTTTTTCTTGTAAAGAATTAATTTCTGTATTTAAACTTTGAGCTTTTTCTTCATGCTCTTTTATTTCAGCAACAATATTTTCAATATCTTTAACTATCTTTTCTTTTTTAGAAGCTTCTTCACTGTTATTTAGATTGAAAAATCCATCGACTTTATTTGTAACGTCTTTTAATTTATTTTGAGCATTATCCGTATCTTTATCAGAAATATACTGAGAAAGTGTTGAAAAATCAGACTTTAATTCCTTGTGTGTATTTGTAAAATTATCATAAGAAATTGTAATTTCTTTTAATTCTTCTTCGCGATTTAATTCTTTTTCAAGATATGACTTTTCTGCCTCTAATCTACCAGTCGTTTTTGCAAATTGATCACGTCGAGAAAGTAAAGACCTCATCTCAGCTTGAAGTGTTTGCTTTTCTAAAACAGAAGAGTCTTTTTTATCATACGTTTTATCTTTTAATAAAGTAAGTTCTTTATGTATTGAATCTGTAATATGAATAAGCGCATTTGATGTCCCTTTCTCACGGATACGATCATGCAAAATATCAAGTTCGGCTTTTTCACGATTAAGATATGCAATTAAAAGTCGTTGTAGATTTTTAGTTTCTTCTTCTTGAGATTCTATTTTTTTAACTTGCTTTTCAAGTGATGATAAATGAGGTTTTATTTCTAATCTAAGAAGTTCGACTTCGTGAACATTTGTTTTTACGCGTTCTAATTTTCTTTTACTTTCATTTAAACGCATGTGATAAATACGAAGACCGAGAGCATCTTCTAATGCTTCCTTTCTGTCCTTTGGAGATGATAAAAGAATTCTATCGGCTTCGCCTTGATTTATTATTGTGTGAGCGCTACCTCCGATACCAGCAAAAGATAAAAGTTCTTGCACGTCTTTCAAGCGAACTTTGGCATCATTTAATGTGTAATCACTTGTGCCGTCAGAATAAATTATGCGTGATAAAACTAATTCATCATAAACAAGAAATGGGGCTAGGGTTTCACTCGCGTGAGATATTTCTGTTTTTTCTTTATTATCAATCACCATCATTACGGAAGCACGCGATAATGCTGATAAATGCTCTGAGCCTTTGAAAATAACATCAGCACCAATTTTCCCACGCATACTTTTCATTGATTGCTCACCTAATACGAAACGAATGGCTTCTGCTATATTTGATTTACCAGAACCATTCGGTCCCACAACACCGGTAACTTGATGAGTTACATCAAGCGTAGTTTTTTTGGCAAAAGATTTGAAACCTTGAATTGTAATGTGGGAGAGTTTCATTGGTGGAAAGTAGAGAGTGGAATGTAGAATGTAGAAAATATATACCGAATACAAATACACTCAATTATACTGAGTGTAGCACGTCAATCTTTTTTAAACTGTGAAGAAACTATTAACTAAATCAGTAACTACTATATCTTTTTAGCCTTAAACCCTAATATATCAGTATATCTACTCTCGCCAAATAATATTGGTGTAAAATCTTCTTCTGCAAGAATCTGCTTATCCATATCTATATTACAAATAACATCACCTTTTACTAAATTAACAAAATTTTTTAAATCCGAATTTAATTTATAAGAACCTATAAAATCTTTCTTAAATACATCATATACCTCAAATATTTCAGATTCAGTTTCAGTTATAGGTTTAGTTGTTTTGTAGGGGTTTTTTTCTAAAACACCAAAAGATATAAACACTTCAGCTATATCATAAAGAATTGCATTTAATACATCAACACTTGAATCTTTACCATATTCAAAAGCTATGCCAATTTTTGCTTGAGATATTAATGCATTCCCTCCTTTATATTTCATATATAAAACCTTCGGTGGCTTTATTATATCTATAATCTCTTTCGTTTCTTTATTATATTTTGTAACAATAAGTACAGACGCATCGCTTAGGTCTGTAGTATTTGTCGAATGAATATCTATCACCAAATATGCTTCTTTAATTTTTGGGGACAATTCATAGGCTCGCATTTCTTCATAAGTGCCGTGTTCTTTTCCTGGAAAAATACGATTCAGATCATTTTCAGTAAAAGGGATATTTTTCCCAGATGCTCTTGGATTGCCAATTTCAAAATTAAGAAAATCACTATCGATGTTTAGTTTTCTAAGTTCATCTATTACTTTTAATCCAATTCTTTCATGACCGTGAGTACTCCCTACAATTAATATTTTTTTAAACATATTTGTCTTATTATAAAAAACTGATACCTCTGTTAAACACGAGTATTCAAACTATTATGCATGAATACGTTTTATTAAAAGAAGTATTATATACGATACGATCGCACCAACAAAAATACCTCCAACAATGTCATACCAATAATGCACTCCTGATAAGACGCGAGCAATACCAGTTATTAAAGCTAAGATTAAAATAATTATTCCAGCTCTGTTATTTAAATAAGACATTAAAAATCCTAATGCAAACATAAATGACGCGTGGCCTGATGGGAAACTGTATGGGTCATTTGGTAAAAGTAAAGCAAGAGCCAAATCTGGTCTCGGGTGAGCAACTATATTTTTCAAAAAATGATTTATAACCCAAGCGACAGTTGCACCCCCAATAACTAAAATTAAATTTCTTATTAAATATTTTTTATCCCCTTTGTAAAAAGAATAATATACCACGTAAAAAACTGAAACATAAATAAGATATGTCGCACAAAAGAAGATAATTTGATTCATAAGTGGAAAGTGGAAAATAGAAGGTCGAAAGTAGTTAAATACAATTTATATACGTTTGAAAGTGTAACACTTTCTAGTCCATAAAGTCTATAAAGTAATTCGGGGACGGTCGCTTCGCGACCATCCCCGGGGTTCGTATTTACTTTCAACTTTACGGATTTTATAGACTTTTCAACTTATTTCCTATCAAATTTTTTCTCTAATAAGTCAACTCTCTTTATTAAAACTTTAAATTCACTTCTATAAACTGTTTCGTCGAGATTGGATAACATTCCTACTTGTTTTCTTTCTATAATATCGAGCCTTCTATTTGTTTCTCTTTGTTCATTGTTTATAGAAGAGAGTTGTGTATTAACCACTTCAAATTTCTTATCGATGTCATCAAATCTTTTATCTACAGCGTCAAATTTCTTATCAACTTCGTCGAATCTTTTATCTACAGCATCGAATCGCTTATCTATACCATCAAATCTTTTTTCTATATGATTAAATTTGTCATCTATTTTACTAAAACCAGCATGCATAGCTCTTGCCAATGTTTCAATTTCACTCTCCTTTTTTGCAGGTTTTTTTGTAGTTTTTACAATAACTTTTTTCATACTTTTAGTATATACACTTAAAATATGCAAGTCAAAGTAAAAATTGACATAGCAATTTCTTTATGACAGGATATTGATTGAAGTAGTTCATACGGGCTTTCTCCCCGTTTTCAATCATTAATTTATGTCCAAGGGAAGTTGGGCATTCTGAGCAAAACCATGAAACCAGGAACGTCTGTTGTTGAGGAAGTTACCCTTTACAGCGTTGAAATCGAAGGCCGCGGAGGAAACTCCGTGCGAAATGAATATTTCCTCAGCAATCAAGATGCACTGTTGGCAAGTGCTATTGACGGATGTAATCATACCCCAATACCTGTCCGTGCTTTAAAATTTTCTGACGATACCTATGGGATAGTCAGTGAGTTCCGTATAAGCATACCACCCGGCGAAGAACAGATTGCGGCTTTTAAAAAGAGAGTCCTTGAGGGACTAACTCCGATGCAAAAATTTATGCTCTCCCAGGGCTGACCTGCCTGGCGATGTGCATTACGATGAAAGTGGCAATCCATGTGATTGCCATTTTTTAATTCCAAATTTTAAATAGTTTACTTTAAGTTATGAAACCGTATTTGTGTCATTCCCGTGAAGACGGGAATCCAGGCCTAGACACTGGACCCCCGCCTTCGCGAGGGTGACAATACGTGGGAAGCAGTTAACTGGAGATAGTATAAAAAGGTTATAAGATATTGAGTTACCATAAAGTGGCTGATTTTTACTTTCAGTGTTTGTATTTTTGAAAATTGATAATTGAAAATTCTCTTTACAAATGTTTCCTATGCTTCACTGCCACCTTCACACGATTTAACTCTCTTTCTATCATTCCTTCAAATATTCCAAAATCAACGTCATCATCTTTTTCATCTTTCATAGCTTTCGCACGAGCAAGCGCTTCTACTGCACGTGTGTGGTCAAGCTCTTCAACTGATTCTGTTTGTTCGAGCAATACCACAACTTCTGTTAATCCTTTTCTGTGTGGTCTAACATTTACCAATCCTTTAAAAACTGCATAACTAACACCAGTTCCACCTTTATGGACGACCATTTCGCCAGATTTTATTGTTGAAACAAGTGGAATATGTTTACTAAGCACAGTAATCACACCACTTGTCGTTGGTATGCTGACACTGTCGATTATTTCATCAACAGCTACTTTATCGGGAGTTACGACGCGCAATTTTAGCATAATTGGAAAGATTAGTTGGTAGTGGGTAGTATGTAGTATGTAGTAAATTCGAATTCGTATTTACTACTCACTACTTACTAATTACTGGTTACTGGGCCGAATTGTGTTTTGCAATTACGTCGTCGATTGATCCATTCATATAGAAAGCTGATTCTGGTACATGATCATGCTTTCCTTCAAGAATTTCTTTGAAACTTCTCACTGTATCTTCACGCTTTACATAAACACCTTTCGCCCCGGTGAATTGTTCTGCTACGAAGAATGGTTGAGACAAAAACTTTTGTATACGACGAGCGCGTCCAACTGTTTTTTTATCTTCATCAGATAATTCATCCATTCCTAGAATAGCAATAATATCTTGCAAATCCTTGTAACGTTGCAAAACTTTTTGTACACCACGAGCTACATCATAATGTTCTTGTCCAACAATATCTGGTTGAAGAATTGTAGATGATGAATCAAGTGGGTCTACAGCTGGATAAATACCAAGCTCAGAAAGTGGACGTGATAGCACAACAGTTGAGTCCAAGTGAGAAAAAGTTGTTGCAGGCGCTGGGTCAGTAAGGTCGTCCGCCGGTACATACACCGCTTGTACAGAAGTAATAGAACCATTTTTTGTAGAAGTAACACGCTCTTGAAGTTGTCCCATTTCAGATGCAAGTGTTGGCTGATATCCCACGGCAGACGGCATACGACCAAGCAAAGCTGAAAGCTCAGAACCGGCTTGTGTAAATCGGAAAATGTTATCAACGAAAAGTAGAAGGTCTTTCTTTTCTTCATCACGGAAATATTCTGCCATTGAAAGAGCAGACAAGGCCACACGAGCGCGCGCTCCTGGCGGTTCATTCATTTGACCGAACACAAGCACAGTTTTTTCAAGCACACCTGACTCTTCCATTTCGCGATACAAGTCATTTCCTTCACGAGAACGCTCTCCAACACCAGCGAAAATAGAATATCCACCGTGTTCAGATGCAATGTTACGAATGAGTTCCTGAATAACCACAGTTTTTCCCACACCAGCTCCACCGAAAAGTCCAACCTTTCCACCTTTTAGGAATGGACAAATCAAGTCAACCACTTTAATACCAGTTTCTAGAACTTCAGCATGTGTTGATTGTTCATCAAATGTTGGAGCAGCTCGGTGAATTGGATAAGTCTTTGTAGTCTTCGGCGCTGGCTTTTGATCAATTGGCATACCAACCACATCAAACATACGACCAAGAATTTCTGGTCCAACTGGAACTTGAATTGCAGCTCCTGTGTCTATCACATCCATTCCGCGAGTTAAGCCGTCTGTTGAAGACATGGCAACTGCGCGCACGTCATTGAAACCAAGATGTTGCGCAACTTCAAGAGTAAGAAGTCCGCCTTCTTTTCTTGTGATGTGGAGCGCGTTTTTAAGTGCAGGTACTCCACCTGTGAAAGTGATGTCTACAACGGGCCCTACGATTTGTGTGATTGTTCCTATATTTTTTGTGGTCATATCTTTAGTTATTAGTTATTAGTAATTGGTTATTAGTTGGATTCATACTCGTGTTATGTGGTTATTCCGAGTAATTCTTTTAATTTTTGTTTTTCTTCTTCGCTTTCACTGGCTTTTTCTAAAATTTGAAATATGTCTTTGTTTCTTGATTTTGGATTATGTCTAAAATCTATAAATTCATCAAGGGATAATAATTTAGTTTCTATTTTTTCTCCTGAATCTAATTTTTGTTCAGCGACTTTTTTGCAATCTTTTGCAATAAAAAAATAATTATTCCAATCTATTTTTGCAGTTTGAAGTGGGTCAGACACGAACCATTCTTGCCAATTATCTGAAACATATCCGGTCTCCTCTAATAATTCTCGTTTTGCATCTTCTAAAGGAAGACTTCCTGTATCACACCTACCTCCAGGTAGAGCTATAAAAGAATCTTTCCCTGGTTGTTCTTCTGTATTTATTAAAATTTTATCTTCAACGACTGCAATAATTGTTACACTATCCAAACGTTTTATTGCTTCAAAAGTTGAAGTTGTCCCATCAAACATTTCTTGTTCCCAATGATACACGTCGAAAATAATCCCTTCAAAAACTTTTTTTGCGTTGTCTGGAATTTTTTTCATATTTTTTTAATAGCTTTTTCTCTTTGCTTAAAAGCAAAATAATATTCTAGATGAGAGGCGGGAGACATTTTTGCGACCAAGACGTACGAATAGTACGTTGCGTGGAGTAAAAATGTGTCCCAACAAAGCAGATAGGACATTATTTTGCTTTTAAGTGGACATAGCCATAGCGCCAGATGTGATCTCGGCAATCTCTTGAGTAACTCTTTCCTGTCTTGCGCGGTTATAATAAAGTTTGAGCTCATCTTGAAGTTCACTCGCATTATCTGTTGCTGACTTCATTGCAAACATACGAGCAGAATGTTCTGATGCATAACTTTCCAAAATAGCACCATAAATAATATTATGTAGCATCATCGGAATAATACTTGAAAGTACAATTTCTTGATCTGGCTCATAAGCATATCTTGGCTCTCCACGAGTATCTGGCTGTCCATCGGATGAAAATGGAAGTAGTTGAAGTAATGTCGGAGTAAAAGTAGAGGCTGAAGTAAAATGTGTATATAAAACACGCACAGTACCAATAGTTTTTTCTTTATACCAGTCAACAATCATAGTTGTTGTTGCGTGAGCGTCATCTGATGTTAAAACTGGATGATTAAATGAGGCCAAAGTTTCCAAATGTAATTTCTTTGCAACTTTTTCAGAATATTTTCCAAAAGCAATCACTTTTAAATTTTTCCTTTCTTCTTCATTATAAGCGCTCAATAATTTACGATAAATATTTACATTATAACTTCCACAAAGTCCTTTATTTGAAGCAACAATAATTAAAACCTCACCTGGTACACCATTATGTGCAAGTAATTCATGCCGAGTTAATGGGTCAAGAGAAATATCTTTAAGAACATCCTGTGCTTCAGTATGGAATGGACGAATAATAAGTGCATTATCAATTGCCTTCTTCATCTTCGCAGCAGAAACCATCTCCATTGTTTTGGTTATTTTCTTGATGTTTCCGACACTTTTTATTTTTTGTCTAATTACTTTTGTTTGCATGGTTCTTATAAGAAAAACTTTTCCGTAATTAATCTAGCAATCTCACTTAAAATAACTAGAGAAATTATTTGTATAATCCAGTAACTTGAATTTTTTAGTGTATTTATTTTCTTATTAAATACACCGTACGCAGCAGCTGATAGAAGAACAAATATTATTACTCTAATAATTTCTTGATTCATAATTTATTTTGAATGCATATGTGCAAAATTCTCAAGCGCTTTCTTAAGTGATGCTTCTATCTCCTCATCCCAGCCTTTTTCAACTGCTTCTAGTACACCTTTTCCTGTAGTCTTCATATATTCATGCATAGCTTTTTCATAAGAAACAATGTCAGCCACAGCAACCTCATCAACGAAGCCATTGTTCACTGCATAAACAGTAGAAACTTGAAGTCCTGTGCGAAGCGGATCACCATTTCCCTGCTTCAACATTTCTGCTGTTCTCTTTCCTCTTTCAATTGTTCTCTTTGTATCAGCATCTAGGTCTGAGTCAAATTGTGAGAAACTTTCTAGTTCACGATATTGTGCCATAGCGAGTTTCATCTTTCCAGCATTTTTCTTCATTGCTTTTGTCTGAGCAGATGATCCCACGCGTGATACTGAAAGTCCAACATCAATAGCTGGTCGCATACCTTTATAGAAAAGGTTTGCGTCAAGGAAAATCTGTCCATCAGTAATAGAAATAACGTTTGTAGGAATATAAGCTGACACATCTCCAGCTTGTGTTTCAATAATTGGAAGAGCTGTAATTGAACCA
The DNA here is from genome assembly GCA_003518045.1 of Candidatus Nomurabacteria bacterium. Taxonomy (GTDB): domain Bacteria; phylum Patescibacteriota; class Minisyncoccia; order Phycocordibacterales; family UBA5272; genus UBA11704. The sequence goes on along the minus strand of DOZK01000005.1, from coordinate 7,124 downwards.
CTTCCAGCCTTTTCATTTCTTCGGCAAGAACGCTCAAGTAAACGTGAGTGCAAATAGAAAACATCTCCTGGATAAGCTTCACGTCCTGGTGGACGCTTTAGAAGTAATGACATTTCGCGATATGCAACAGCATGCTTTGAAAGATCATCATAAACAACCAAGACATCTTTTTTCTGTCCCATAAAATATTCTGCAATAGCTGTTCCTGAGTACGGTGCTAAATATGAAAGTGTTGCGGAGTGTGAAGCACCGGCCAACACTACAACTGTATAATCCATTGCTCCTGCTGCACGTAATTTTTCAACAATCTGTGCAATTTTTGATTCCTTTTGACCAATGGCAACATAAACACAAATAACTCCTGTGTCTCTTTGATTAATAATTGTATCAATTGCAATTGTTGTCTTTCCTGTTTGACGATCACCAATAATAAGCTCACGTTGACCACGTCCAATTGGAATCATTGAGTCAATAGCTTTGATACCAGTTTGCATTGGCACATTAACTGGCTCACGTTCCATAACGCCAGGTGCAATTTTTTCTACAAGTTCTGTGTGTGTTAGTCCTGTTATTTTTGCACCGTCAACTGGATTCATTAGTGGGTCAACAACACGTCCAAGTAACGCTTCTCCAACTGGAATAGCAAGCACACGACCAGTGCGCGTTACTTCCTCTCCTTCGGATACTCCATCAGCCCCAGAAACAATAACCACTCCAACCATGTCAGATTCCAAGTTAAGTGCAAGACCCTTCGCACCAGAAGCAAAAGTAACTTCTTCCATTGAAGCAACAGAAGTAAGTCCTGATACACGCGCGATACCATCACTTACAGAGATAACATTTCCAACTTCATTTACTTCTATTTCTGTTGAAATGTTTGCAATCTTGTTTTCTAAATCTTTGATTATTTTTTCTACTGACATGGCTTGGTGGTTATTAGTTATTAGTAATTAGTTATTAGTTAACTGTCTTATGACTCTCTCGGCACTTGCGTCGTATAATTTTTCTTTGAACCGAGCCTTAAATCCTGCGAGAAGATTTTTATTTATTGAAAGTGTGTGCGGTGCTAGGTCATTTCCAACTATACGTTTTATGCTTGCTATTGCTTCATTTGACATTTCAAATGGAGATTCTATTTGTAATGTGTCTCTTTGATTTACATCTTTTCCTAATCTTTTAACTTGGTCTTTTATAGAAGTTATAAGTGAAAGCAGTTTATATTTACGAAGTAAAACTACAACATCATCAATGTTTGCATCTTTTTCTACTATAAGTTTTGCAATTTTGTAGGATAAGGTCATTGGGGATAGTTGATAGTTAGTAGTAGGTAGTGGGTAGTAAATACAAATACATACATACTTATGCGGACATGCGAGAGATTAGGGCGTTGTTGTCGGAGGCCGTCATTTCCTTTGCAAGCGTCGCAGCATAAAGCTTCGCCACAACCTCAGGCGCACGAAGTGCAAACTCTTTTTCAACAGTTTCTTTTAATTTAGCTTCTTTTTCAGCGAGGTGTGCAATTTTTATTTGAGCTTCACTTTCTGCATCTTTTTTAATGCTTTCAGCTACAGCTGTCGCGCTTGATTTTGCCTCTTCCATAATTGATTGACCTTCAACTCTCGCCTCTTTAACAATTTTTTTCTTTTCATCCTCAGCGTTTGCTAACGCTTTTTCTGCATCAGAGGCCTGAGAAAGACCACGTTCGATAACATCGTGACGTGTTTGAATAACTTTCCCAATCTTTCCAAAAAAGAACTTGTTTAAAAGAAACAAGATAATTAAAAAGTTGATAAAGTTAGCAATGGCTACATGCCAATTGAAACCTACGGAACCGAGAATGTTGAGAATTTCTTGCATAATTTAAGATGCAGTAATTAGTTATTTGTTATTAGTTATTAGTTAAATTGCATTAACTAATAACTAATTTCTAATGACTAATGACTGTTTTCTGTTACTTTAGAAGGAAGAATGCAACAAGAGCGAAAATAGCTGTTGTTTCTGTCATAGCCACACCGATAATCATCTTTGAGAAAAGAGATCCTTCGATGTCTGGATTGCGTCCAATTGCTTCCATTGTCTTACCTACGAGGTATCCTTGTCCGATAGCTGTTCCTACCATGGCTAGAATACATAGTCCTTTTGCGATATAAATTGCTGCTTCTGGGGTCATAAAAATAGTTGTTAGGTTTTAGACATTAGATATTAGATAATTCAGATACGATTGTATTCAAATTTATCAAATATATAAGGTCAGTTCAATAAAAATTCGCCTCTCGGCTTTGTCCTGGAGTATAGCATAAAGAGTCCATATTTTCCAATCCACAGGCTGAGGATAGTTAAGAGTTAAGAGTTAGAGGTTAGGAGTTTAAATACTAAAGGAACGTTGGGGGGCCAATATAAACTTAAGCATCTGGATCTTCGTAATATGCCTTAAATGTTCCCACAAATCTTGTAAGTTTAGCTAATACTTCATCATGCTTATATCCAGCTATAACTTCTATACCAGCATCAATCAATGTTGCATCAGTATCAACCCCTTTAGGAACTGTCCTTATTGGTTTAAATTCATCGCCAAATTTCACATGCTTACCTTTCATTTCTTCTTGCGATATTCCATATACAACTGTACCAATACCGCAATTTCTCATAGCACCAGCACACATTTCGCACGGTTGTGCAGTTGTAAGAATAATACAATTATCCAAATGTCTATCACCGATTGCTCTCTGTGCTTCTTGTAAAACTACAACCTCTGCATGTTGAGTTGAATCATTATTATGTTTTACCATATTCATAGAACGTGCTAACACTTCCATTTTTCCATCTTTATTTTTTCTTAAAACAGCCGATGCAAATGGAAACTCGATTTTCCCAGGATCTTCAGCGTCTGGAAGAAGCTCTATAAGCTTATCAAACTCAACACCTATACCTGGATAATCCCTCTCAAGCTTCGCAATATTTCTGTCTCTTTCCATAGACCATAAACCTTCAAGTAACCCACCTGCGTCAGAAGTTATTCCAGTTCGTTTTTTGTAATCACCAAAATCTGGATTAAAGTTTTGGAAGTTTGAGCCTGGGCCACTTTCATTCATATAATATAAGTATATCAGAATACAAAAAAACCTCTAACTTCTAACGTTTGTATACATCCTTCCTATGTTCTATCCTCAAAATAACCATAATATGTTTATCAAGGTCAAAAATAATACGAAAATTACCAACACGCAAACGATATTCTCCTGCATCATAATTATGTAATTTTTTAGCTACGACTTTTATATCATCTAATTCTTTAAAATAAGCAATCTTTTTATAAAGCTGATACTTTACAGTCTTGTCCACTTTCTCAATATCTTTTATTGCTTCTTTAGTAAACAAAACTTTATATGACATATTCGCTTAGATTACATCAGCAAAAACATCATTCATATCTAAAACCTGACCTTTTGAATATTGCGCGCGGGCGCGTTTAATACTTGCAAGAAATTCTTTATCTTTATTACACAAAGAGTCTTCATATTCATCAATATCTATAAGAACGGCAGTTGGTATATCACGTTCAGTAATAAAAAGTGGCATTTTACTTTTTTTAACATGATCCATTGTGTCTTTAAAATTATTACGAAACTTTGTTGAATTAATAGTTTTTAACATATACAAATAGTATATACATTTGATATGTACATGTCAATGTGTTAGTCCGTAAAGTTGAAAGTCCATAAAGTTCATAAAGTAATACAAATACAATGCGACCTTCGGTTGCATCATACTTCTCTTCTAATATCTAATTAACCTAATTTCTAATTTATCCGCTCTTTGTGCGGGGAAGTCTAATAATTAAAAATATCGTATAGCTTTTTAATTGTTTTTAACCTTTTATCTTTCTTCATATAATCAGATTCAACAAGTAAGGCATCAACACCGACACTTCTTGCTGGTTTATAATCCCATTTGTAATTATCTCCAATCATTATAGCTTTTGTTTTTGGAATATTAAGTCGCTTTAATATTTCAATTATATATTCACCTTTAGACTCATGATATTCGCGAGTAGCATGAACTTCTGTAAAAAACTCTCCTAAGTTAAAATGTTTTACTTTCTTATCAATTCTTTTGTATGCCTCATCTTTTTCGTGTGGGTGAGTAGAAAGTATAACGGTTATAATGCCCATCTTCTTTAATCTTCTTAATGTGTTCACAGTGCCAGGAATAAGCATAAGGTGTGGGTGATAGTCTTTAATACTTTTATCTAAATACAGCCAATGGGGTAATATAGTGTGTTTGGTTTTTATTGGATACCATAAAGTTCCATCAGCATCAAAAAATATAATTTTTTTCTTAAGTAATTTATTCTTCATATTAAAAGTATATCAGTTACATTTAAATGTGCCTTATAGGACTCTCGTCCAATAAAACAAATACCCGGTATTTCATTAGGTTAATTAGAAATTAGACCTTAAACCTTTGATTTAGTGTCCGTTTCCTTCTTTCTTCAAAACTAAAGAATAATAAACAGTTACAAGAGCGACGAATACAATAGATTGAACTACTCCAACTAATAGTCCCATTCCCATCCAAATAGCAGGAACTGCGACTGAAAAAGCTCCGAGTAAAATAACAGTCAAAACTTCATGGGCAAACATATTTCCGAAAAGACGAAGAGAGAGTGAAAGTATTTTTGCAAATTCACTAACAATTTCAATCAATCCAACGAAGAAACCAACGATTGCTGTCATTCCTTCTCCAAAACTTTTTTTAAATCCTTTCACAACTTGTTTTATCTGAATAAAATGAGAAAGATAATTTAATGCTCCCTGTTCACGCACCCCAACAATTTGCATAGTTACAATAACCGCGAGAGCTAAACCAAAAGTGGTATTAAAATCTGTTGTTGCCCCACGGAAAAGTGGTATGTGTTCGCCGTCTATAAGAACATAAAAACTTCCAATAGTTGGGAACATCGGCAAAAGGTTAGCTACTATTAAATAAAGCATTAAAGCACCAACATAAGGAACTATTTTACCGGCTCTTTCTTTATCACCAACAATTGAAGTAATAAAATCAGTTACCATTTCATAAAAAATTTCTAATATATGTTGAAACTTTGAAGGAATTAATTTGGCGCGAGACGCGAACATACACAAAACTACAAGCAATATTGTAATAAACATCACAGTAATAGTAGAGGTTGCTATTGTAATTGGCCCAACATTTCCGAGTGCTGGTGCTGTAATAGATGGGACTTCTTCATAAACGTGAAGGAATGTTGATGGCTCTGTAGTTTTTGCCTCTGTCATAATGCGTGATATTTTAACACGAATTTAGGAAAATTGGTAGTGGGTAGTGGGGTAAATATTCAATGAAACAATTTTCAATATATAATTTAGAGTGCGGACAATAAAAAATACAGACCTGGATTCCCATTTTCATGGGAATGACAACAGCATGCATTTCATACTCCCTACTCCTTTCTCCTTACTTCTTGTATCTTGCTACTTCTTCCCCTCTTCTTCCCTCTCGTAAAACAAAACCAAAACAGTAACACCAAAAATTATAGTAAACATTACAACTGTACTTTTAAAATCAAACCACTCTTTTAAAGTTGCTGTTCTTCTAATAAATTCATTTAGAAAAGCATTTGTTATAAAAAATATTATCCAAGCATAAGTAAGCCTGTCCCATGCACGTCTAGCCATTGGAAAAGCTGAATGAAAAGCTAATTTCAAGAAAGAAATGTTTGTGATTAGTCCAAGAATTAAAGTAAGCGCGCAAGTAACATCATATAAAGTATCTCGCATTTGAATAAATCTTGGCTGATGAAGAGAAAGTGTCATATATCCAAAAATACTTGTAAGGAAGGCAACGTATAACGCCAAGTACGGCAATCTTTTTTGAATTTTATAAGTTGCTACAGTTGAAATAATAGTAACAACCATAAGTATCATTGTTGCCTTATAAATATGAAGATACCTGAATGACAAAAGGAAAATAATAATAGGGCCAAACTCAAGAAGACTCTCAAGTAAGAGCTTCTTCATGATTTTAGGTGAAGATAAAAATGATTGACTCATGTTATACTCGTACAGTATAAACTAATATGCATAAAATCAAACATTTTTTCTCAAAGGTTTCAAATATATTTAAAAATTTAAAATTAACAACACCTGTAGCAATAATTCTAGGAGCATTAATTATTGCTGGAGGTCTTATGGGCTACGGAGTAATTATTTCTGGTGGCGTAAGTAGCGTAACAACTGCCGGAGACCCATTGCCAAAAATACTAAAGGGCGTTGGGGTTAACAAAAGTGCTTTTATTAAGTGTGTAGATTCTGGAGAAAGAGCTCAAGCAGTAACTGATTCTATTAATGACGGTATCAAAGCCGGAGTAAACGGAACACCTGCAACATTTATTTTACGTGAAGAAGCTGGGGTGCTTTATATTGTGAATAATATCTCAGGCGCTCAAGATGAAAATTTCTTCAAACAATCAATCGAGCAAGCTATTAATTTAACTGATGTTAGTAAATTGACAAAGTTTGTTGGTAAAGTAGTTGACCAAAATGAATTACAAGAAATGACAAATCCTACAAAAGTTTTTGTTGTTGAATATTCAGATGCTGAGTGTCCATACTGTACAAGACTTCATCCAACTTTGAAAAAAATTAGAACAGATTATGCAGGAAGAATTTCTTTTGTTTATAGAAATTTCCCATTAGTACAAATTCATCAGCATGCACAGAAAGAAGCTGAAATGATTTCTTGTATTGGAAAATTGGGTGGGGCAAAAGCGTATTATCCATTCATTGATGCTATCTTTGATTACAAGATAAATAATAACGCACCGTATATTCCGTATACGGCGGGGAAATAAATGTGGGAGAAAAATAGTTAGGAGTTAGAGGTTAGGAGTTAGGAGTAGTTTCAAGTTCCCAGTTTCAAGTTTAAAGAAAATACTAAAGAGCGATGCCTATGATATGTACCCCAAAAAGTGGACACGACCAGTGTCCACTTTTTGTTTTTCGGTTAATATATAATTAATAAAGGAAAATACATATGAGTAAACAAACAAAGTATAGTAAAGAATTTAAGATAAAAGCAGTCAAACAATATAATGAAGAAGGTTT
>DOZK01000013.1 GCA_003518045.1 Candidatus Nomurabacteria bacterium | reverse complement strand
GGAGTTTCGTAATTCAAAGTACCTTAATCGGTAATGTAACTCATACCAGAGTAAATACAAAATGGCGAGCCGTAAGGCTCGCCATTTTGTATTGTGGGTATATACTAAAATATTAGAGGGCTTCCCTCATCAAGGAGTTTCCAGATGTCACCCAGATCATTCAACCCTTTTTGGTTTTTGGAACTTTGCGTAAGTGTGTTTGAAGCACACTTTACAAAACCAGAGCCAGAAAAACAACAACAACCCTTAAGGGAAGTTGTGTGGGAGATTGGACCAGATGGTTACCTACGTGGCCGCTGAGAAGTCCATCTCCAAAGAAAAAGGGCGCGCTCCTCAGCGCCCTTTTTGTATTCACTACTTACTACCCACTACCTACTACTTACTTATTATTCTCCTTTCTTATCCAATTTATCTAACTTTAATTTCTTTACTCCAAAATAAACTACCGCCGCTACGACAACGAAGTTTATAAGTGTGTTAACCAAAGCACCATATTTTAATGTGGCACCGGCTACTGTGAATGATGCCTGCATTAACCCTCCGGCTTGATTAAGAAATATTCCAATGATTGGATTGATTATATTTTCAATAATTGATTTCACTAAATCACTAACCGCACCTCCTAAAATAAATCCCACAGCTAATCCAACAACCCCCTGAGAACGTACGAAATCTATAAAGTCAGTCATGTATTTAATATTATGTTTATAATTATGTTTAAATTATATCAAAAAATGTATTAATTTATACTTCGCACTGGTGTACTCAGTATCTCGTAGCCGAGCTACTCGAGTCTGATATACTGTAGGCTATTATGATTTTCTTCAATCGCAAAGAATACAACTCTGAAAAAAATGGGAAGATAACAGTGGAAAAGTTTTTATTTGATACTAGGATAGTTGTAAATGGATGTTTTGAAGCAGGTCAATACCTTATTGATATGTGGGTTAATGCTTTTAAGCGTATACCTAAAAATTTTAAAGCAAAAAATATTTTAATACTTGGTCTTGGTGGTGGAAACATCATACGTTTATTACAAAAGAAATATCCGCATGCAAATATAAATGTAGTTGAGTGGGATGAAGTTATGATTGACTTAGCCAAAAAACTTAAGTTATTTTCAATGACTCCGCTCATTAGAATTTCCAATCGAGACGCTTTCGAGTTATTAAAAACAATGACAGAGAAATTCGATATTGTTATTGTTGATTTGTTTACAGGACCCACACCACCTCCATTTTTAGGAGATGATAGTTTTTTATTTAATTTAAAAAAAGTTTTAAATAAAGACGGGCTTTTATTTTTGAATATATATCAACATGTTAATTTTATTTCTTTTTTTCAGAAACAATTTTATACAGAAGGTGTTTGGAAATTTAGAGCAAATACATTAGCACTTTTTAAACAATTAGAATCTGAAAGTTTTGAAAAGACTTTACCGTCTTCTTTTATAGATATGAGACAATCCGAGACTTTTCTTCGTGGGTCTTTTAAAAATGGAGACTTAATTTTACAGAAAGGGGCAATTGGTATGAGAAATGTTTTTAAGTATTTTGCTTTCGAATATTACACCGGAGATAACGAGCCAAAATTAAATCCATTTAAGGGATTTCGTTTAGTTATTTGGGATAGGGTAACAAGTGATTATATTCCAAAAGGCTGGAGACAAATGATACCAGGTTTTCGTTTATCAACGGTTGTTATTTCGGATTTAATTTCAGATGAATATTGGAAAAGTTGGTCAGAGACTGCTCGCAGGTATAGGACTAAGTGGGGGACCCAAACAGATTATGAAATAAATGATTTAGATTTAGAAACATTCACTTCTTATTACATGAAATTTGGTTTGCCCAAAGAAACACGCAGGCTGAGTATGGAGGCGCTCGAACGTCGTATAAAATTGAATAAAGATTCTATTCGCATAATTTCTTTAACAAATAAAGTAGATAAAAAAATTGTTGCAGGAATGGTTTTTATAGATGATAAAAATATTTCTCAGTCATATTATCTTACTGCCTTTATGGATAAAGATACCGCTCCAGCACAGGCGGGACTTTGGCTTATAAATTATTGGTTTGTAAAACTAAAAGAAAATGGAATAAGGTTCGCAAATTTTGGGCCAATTTGGACTAGAGGTCAGCCGAAAAGTTGGAAAGGGTTTACGGAATTTAAATCACATTTTAGACCGATTACTCTAAAATACAAGAGACCACTTTTTAAATTCATACTTAATATAAGTAGCCAGTAAGCAGTGGGCAGTAAGCAGTAAACACAGACACTGGATTCCCGTTTTCACGGGAATGACACAAGATTTTTTCGAAAGTAGTACGCTAATATATTAAATCTTTTTGGAGAGGCGAGAGAGGGCGAGAATAAAAGCTGAGCGACGAAGGTCGGTATTTAATTCTTTAGAAGATTTCCATATAATTTGTGCTTGATTTTGAATAGAAGATTTCAATTTTTCTAAAACTACAACTTCTGACCAATGCTCTCCTTTTAGATTTTGTTCCCATTCAAATGTTGACACTGTTACCCCACCAGCGTTTGCTAACACGTCTGGTACAACAGGAATACCTCTGGCAAATAAAATATCATCGGCCTCTGGTGTAGTTGGGCCATTTGCAAGTTCTAGAATAAGTTTTGCTTTTATTTCATTTGCATTTGTATGAGTGATTTGATTTTCAAGAGCGGCAGGAATTAAGACATCGGTCTCTGTTGTGAGCAATTCTTCATTTGTTACATATTTTGCATTAGGAAATCCGGCGAGAGTGCCATTTTCTTTTTTGTAATTTTCAACCTCGGATGGATTAAGTCCGAGAGGATTTATAATTCCACCTTTTGAATCTGACATGCCGATAATAATATGCCCATTATCATGAAAAATCTGTGCCGCATAGCCACCAACATTTCCCATCCCTTGAATTATAACTTTACAAGAAATTGGAAGACCTGCTTGTTCGCGTATTGCATCAAATGTATAAAATCCACCAAGTCCCGTCGCTTGAGTGCGACCTTCTGAGCCACCATCGTCTAAACTTTTTCCAGTAAAAGTCGCACCAGTTTTTTCACCAGTTAAATTTTTATATTCGTCCGACATCCAGCCAATAATTTCGCTGTTAGTATTCATGTCCGGTGCTGGTACATCAACATTTGGTCCAAGTATTGGATATAATTTTTGTACCCAACCACGAGAAAGTTTTTCTAATTCAGTTTTGGATAATTTTTTTGGGTCAATAGTTATGCCACCTTTTCCGCCACCCATAGGTAAATCCATAACAGCAGTTTTGATAGTCATCCATAAGGCTAGCGCTTTTACTTCATCGATATTCGTGTCTGGGTGGAAGCGAATACCGCCCTTATAGGGGCCTAATATATTGCAATACTGTACTCGATAGCCCTCGAATATTTGGAGCGTGCCACTGTCCATTATTACGGGAATGGAGGCCTTTATTTCGCGGTCAGGGGAGGCGAGGCGCTTTATAATGTCGTCATTTGAAGATACAACTTTTATAGCACGAGATAGCTGTGATAGGGCATTTGTAAATGGATTTGATTCATTGATTAATGTAGTCATACTTTATATTACCACGTAGGGAAAATTTATTTTGGCTAGCGAGGAGAGAAGTAGAAAAGTAATCTTTTATACTTCATACGAGAGACGACAAAAAAGTGCGTTAGTTTCAAATAAAAAACTGAACAAAAAGTTCAGGTTTTTAGTTGATGCGGAGGATGTGAGATTCGGTCACAAAACTACCTCGCTTGAGTAGGAAATACAGGATTCGGGATATGTTTTCTGTTTCTATTCGAATATTATGTTATAACCCAGAAGAACTAACATTAAAATTATACATAGAGTCAAAAATGTTTTTATAAAAAAGGTGTTATATTTCTCTGACAACAATAACAATAGTGACAAAATGAGTTAATAAACATTTAGTGTTG
>DOZK01000017.1 GCA_003518045.1 Candidatus Nomurabacteria bacterium | reverse complement strand
GGTTGAGGGTTTAATTCAAGTTGCCTTGGAGATTTTACTTTTTAAAATTACTTTGTTTTCTTTACAGCTTTTTTAACAGCGGTTTTTGCTACTTTATTTACTGCAACTTTTGCAACAGTCTTTTTTGCAATAACCTTTTTTACTTCCACGACTTTAGGTGTCGCCTGCTTAACAACTGCTTTTGCTTTCACAACTGCAACTGGTGCAACTTTAACTTGTGTCTTAACAGGAACTTCCATTTGAACTGGATTTTCCTTTTTTGTTACAGACATTTTTTCAATTGCATTTATTAATTTATCTAATTTAAAACTAATATCGGCTAATTGCTTCTTTGTAGTATCGTCAATTGGCGTTGCCCTAAATTCTGGACGAACAAAATCTGCTCTGGGAGCCGGTCTATCAACTGGTCTATCGTTTGAAAATCTCTTTGGCTCACGATTAAAAGCACCAGACTTATATTCTTTATCATCACGTTCTCTTTTAGCACTAAAACAAGAACTGCAATATACTGGCTTATCATTTGCTGGACGGAAAGGTACGTCGCAATTCTTTTTACATTCACTACAAGTTGCTTGGAACATAGTAGCTTCTCTATCTCCACCACGTTCTCCACCTCTTTTATCTCCGTATGATGGTCTGCCTCCTCTACCTTCATCCCTGCCTCCACTTCTTTCTCCACGGTAACCTCCACTTTTATTATCTCTAGATTGAAAATTTTTCATATACCTCATACTATGCTATTGAGAGCAAAGAAGCAACCATTGGGCAGATATTAGACATCACCGCTTAGCGGGATAAATTAGATTTTAGATGTTAGATTAATTCTAGAAAATAATAACTTTTTGTTTTTATCAAATTTAACACCCTCACGTTTAAGAATATCTAATTTACTTTTTCCACGGAGGCCGTTATACATCCCGACACTTCCGTCTGATTTTATAACACGATGACATGGAATGTTTTTACCAGTATTTTTCGCAAGTATATTACCAACCGCACGCGGGGCTTTTTTATTTCCTGCAAGCCCCGCAACTTTTGCATAAGTTAAAACCTCCCCTTTCGGAATTTTCTTTACGACTTCTAAAACTTTTTGGGTGAAAAGGTTCATTGCTTTATATTATGTCTTACTATTCCTAAAATTCTATTAAAATAGGCAAATGGTCAGAATAAGGAGTATCAATTATTTGTGATGATTTAACTTCTATATCTGGTGTTACAAAACAATAATCGAGTCTCCAATTAAGAGTGTCTGCATTGAAACCATTATAAGAAAAAGGTTTCGTTGTCCAAGTATTTTGTTCTAATGTTGGTCCTGCATTTTTTAGAAGTTTAGACAACTCATTAATAGTATACGAGTCTGGTGGTGAATTTAAATCACCAGTAAAAATAAAGTTACTATTCTTTTCTTTTAAAATTTCTATCATCTTATTTGTCTCCGCTTCCTTTTTAGGAGTTAATACAAATTTGTGCGTATAAGACATATGAGTTGTAGCAATAGTAATTTTCTTTCCATCAACTTCTATAATAGTTTCAATATATACACGTCCCTCTTTCGAATAATCTGGATTTTGTATATTGGGGTCTTGCAACTCTTGAATATAGTGAAAATTAGAATCGATAATAGGATACCGACTAAATATTGCATTTCCATATTTTCTCTCATGCCCATTTGAAATACTTTTTGAGCTTCTTTAAAAAAATATTCGAAGCCAAGACCTTCAGCGATAAATCGTGGTGTATCTATATTCTGATTATGGTGTGGGTGATTTATTGTAAGCTCTTGCAAACAAATAACATCAGGTTTTATTTCCTTAATTGTTGAGAGAATATTTTTAATATCTTCTTTATACCAAATATTCCATTGCAGTAATTTCATGGGTTAATTGTAGCACTTTTGAAGAAAATCAAGATAATCATCTTCCCTCTTTCGGTAGTGCTATTGAATACTTTTTAAAGTAATTTTTGTTGACAAACGCTAGCGTCTTGATATAATCAATATACAAAGTGCCGAAAGGCTCCGAGAAACCCAGTCGCAAGACTGGGTTTCGAGTTTTTATGACATTAGACTCTTTAACTTAAAAAACTACCTTTCTCCTGCGCAAAGTAAAAGGCTTATTGTTAAAACGGGGGGGGATTCGGCTACAAGTTTCATTTTGCCGTCGCTCAATGAACTCGCAGCCCGCCTCTCGTGGTTTCGCTTGCTAGCGAAACATCACTGCGACCATTCGAATCCCCACGCAAATGACGCAGGTCATTTGCTCCTTCTCCGCCAAAATAAAAATACAAAGCAAAGGCTTTGTATTTTTATTTTGCGGAGAGAGAGGGATTCGAACCCTCGGTGCAGTTGCCCACACGTCACCTTTCCAAGGTGATCGATTAAACCACTCTCGCATCTCTCCAATTTTTTTATACTTTAATTCAAGAAACTGAACCTGCCTCGCCGGCAAGGCGGGTTCCCGCCTTCGCGAGGATGACACAAATACACAACACAAGCGCGAGCCTACAGGCTCGCGCTATATTGTAACATACACATTTAATTCAGTATTTTTTATTCAATATTTCCTGTTAAACGACTAATTCTTTCCACTACTGGTGGATGTGTCATAAAAAGTTTTGCAATAAAAGAAACTTTTTCATGTTCACGTAATTCAGACTCATCATTTATTCCGGTTGGGTCAGAAATAAATAAGTGAGCAATGGCTGCGTGTTGTATTTTCATTGGCTGATGAAAATTACTAATCTTCTCTAATGCTACAGCTAATCCTTCTGGATAACGGGTAATCAAAACTGCGGTTGCATCTGCCAAAAATTCACGCTGACGAGAAATTGCTAAACGAATAATAGTCGCAGCAATAGGAGCTAAAATAATGGCGACTATTCCTAAAATAAGAAAAATTGGATTTTTCTTTTCATCACTTCCGCCACCAAAAAATGAAGCTCGAAGTGCTAAATCTGCTATTAAAGAAATAAAGCCAGCAAAAACAACAACCACGGTACTAACCAACATATCTCTGTTTCCAATATGTGAAAGTTCATGGGCAAGTACACCTTCGAGTTCGGACTTTGTAAGTAATGGTAATAATCCAGTTGTAACAGCAATGACTGCATGGTCTTTATTTCTACCAGTTGCAAAAGCGTTTGGTGCCGGGTCATCAATAACATATAAAGCTGGCATTGGAAGTCCAGCTGTTATACAAAGATTTTCCATACTATTCCAAAGTTCTGGGTATTGGTCTTTTGATTCTATTTTTGTAGCACCCGCCATTGATAAAACAATTTTATCTGAAAACCAATACGCTGAAATATTCATTATAATACTAAACAAAACTGCAAAATAAAGAATTGACGGATTGCCGTACAGATATGACAAAACAAAACCAACAAGAATAACGAGCAGGAAAAATGATGTCATCATAATCCATGTGGTTCTTATATTTGATGATTGTTTTGTATAGAAAGAGGACATATGTGGAAAGCAGAATGTGGATAGTGGAAAGTAGAAGACTACTTTCTACTCTCCACCTTCTAATAACTACTTAGAACTTTACTTCGACTGGGTTGCGAGCAGCTTCATCTCCTCCTTCTAATTCAAAGAATTCTGATTCAACATAAGAAAATATATTTGCAAAAATATTTGTTGGGAAAGTTTTTATTTTTGTATTGTAATCCATAACAACTCCGTTATAAAAACGACGAGCGGCTTGAATTTTATTTTCTGTATCAGAAAGTTCATTCTGAAGTGCAATAAAGTTTTGATTAGACTTTAAATCTGGATAACTTTCTGCAAGAGCAAAAAAAGATCCTAATGCTCCACGCATTGCAATGTCCGCAACTCCGGCCTGTGCTGGGGTTGTCGCATTCATAGCACTTGAGCGAGCTTGAATAACTTTTTCAAGAGTGGAGGTTTCAAAATTTGTTGAACCTTTTACTGTATTAACAAGATTTGGGATAAGGTCATAGCGACGTTTAAGTTGAACATCAATGTCTGCCCAAGCTTCTTTCACACGCATAGACAAAGTTACTAAGCTGTTGTAAATACCAACAACGAAAAGTCCAAGCACAACAACTATTCCTAAAACAATATAAAGTGGTGTCATATTTTTAAATTAAGGTTACTTGCTAATTAATTATTTTGTGTTCTTATCATGTACTGTCCCGCAAGTTACTTTATAGTACAAAATGTAGCATTTAAGTCAATAGACTTAAATAATTTCTAATTCACCTAATTTCTAAGGTCTAATAAAATTACATACTTTTATGTAGGATTTTATTAGGGTAATGATGAATTAGACCTTAGATATTTTATAAGTTTAATAATATTAAAACCTTCCATGATTACAAATTCTCTGATACTATAAATAGATATATGTCACAAAAAGAAGCCCACAATCAATTATTTAAAATTCGCCATTCATTAGCCCACGTGCTTTTAATGTCTATTAAACATAACTTTCCTCACGCATTACCTACAATTGGCCCAGTAACAGATACCGGCTTTTATTATGACCTCGACTTCGTAGATGGTGTAAAAATCGGAGTTGATGATTTAAAAAAGGTAGAAGATACAATGCGCGATATATTAAAACGTCATTTGGACTTCAAAGTTGAAATTGTCTCCCCTGACCAAGCTCGCACTCTTTTTGCTGTCAATCCATTCAAATTAGAGCTAATTTCCGGCATAGAAAAAGAGGGGCAAGACGTTACTTTGTATCACGCCGGAGATGATTTTTATGATTTATGTGAAGGCCCACATGTAGCTAATACAAAAGAAATTCCGACAGACTGTTTTACATTAAGTCATTTGGCCGGAGCATATTGGCGAGGAGATGAGACTAAGCCAATGCTTACACGTATTTATGGTCTAGCATATGAGACAAAAGAAGAATTAGATGCTTATATTTTGCAACAAGAGGAAGCTAAAAAAAGAGACCATAGAATTATTGGTGCGCAATTAAAATTATTCACAGTATCGCCTCTTATAGGGGCCGGTCTTCCATTACTTCAACCAAATGGAATGATCATCAGAAAAGAAATTGAAGATTATTTGTGGTCATTACATTCTAAAAAAGGATACTCCAGAGTGTGGACTCCACATATTGCAAAAGAAGCATTGTATGTAACTTCTGGTCATGCTGCGAAATTCGGTGATGAACTTTTCCGTGTGCAAGGTAAGGAAGATAAATTTATTATGAAGCCG
The DNA here is from genome assembly GCA_003518045.1 of Candidatus Nomurabacteria bacterium. Taxonomy (GTDB): domain Bacteria; phylum Patescibacteriota; class Minisyncoccia; order Phycocordibacterales; family UBA5272; genus UBA11704. The sequence goes on along the minus strand of DOZK01000017.1, from coordinate 16,237 downwards.
ATGAATTGTCCACATCATATGCAAATTTTTGCTGACAATCAATTCTCTTATCGTGATATGCCGGTTAGATATTTTGAACCAGCTACAGTTTATAGAGATGAAAAGTCTGGGCAATTAGGTGGACTATTGCGTGTGCGAGCAATCACTCAAGACGATGGTCACCTTTTCTGTACTCAAGAACAAGTTAAGCAAGAAGTCTCAACTATTGTTGGTATTATAAAAGAATTTTACACAACAATGGGAATGATGGAAGGTTATTGGGTGTCGTGGTCTGTCAGAGGAGACGACAAAAGTAAATATTTAGGAACAGATGAAGTTTGGGATTTAGCTGAGAGCTCACTTGAAGAAGCTGCGAAGGTAAATAATTTAAATTATAGAAGAGTGGAAGGTGAGGCTGCTTTTTATGGACCAAAATTGGACTTCATGTTTAAAGATGCTATTGGTCGTGAATGGCAACTTGCTACTATTCAATGTGATTTCAATTTACCAGAAAGATTTGATTTAAATTTCATAAATGCTGAAGGTAAAAAAGAAAGACCAGTTGTTATTCACCGTGCTATTTCTGGTTCACTTGAAAGATTTATGGGTGTGATGATAGAACACTTCGCGGGCAACTTCCCTCTTTGGTTATCACCTAATCAAATTACAATACTTCCAATTGCAGATAAGCATGCCGAATATGCAAATACTGTATTTGAAGAATTACAAAATGCAGATATTCGTGTGAAGATTGATAATAGCCGTGAAGGACTTGGGAAGAAAATTCGTAATACTCGCGAAATGAAAACTCCTTACTGGGCAGTTATTGGAGACGCAGAAATTACAAATGGAACTGTAACTTTAGAGCATAGAACAGATGGAAAAATAGGCGAAATGAAAATTGAGGATTTAATTAAAAAGTTGTCAGAGGAAATTAAGGAGAAGAAATAAAATGACTCAAGAAAAGGCGTTAGAATTAATTACAACTTACGGCAAAGCTTGGGAAACTCGTGACCCTGAGCTTATTGTTACTATTTTCACTGAAGACGCTACTTATGATGACCCAAGAGAGCCTGAAAATATTGGACGAGATGCTATTAAAGAATACTGGATAACAAAAGTAATTAGGGAACAATCTGATATTAAATTTGAAATAAAACATGTTTGGTTAGATGGTGATACTGTTATAGCAGAATGGCATGCAACATTTAAAGATACCAAACGTAATTTATTTATAGACATGACCGAAGTCGCAATATTCACAGTGAAAGATGGAAAGTTTTCTTCCTTACGTGAATATTATAAAAATACAAAAACTATTCTTTAATAGAATACTTTTTATGAAGTAATAGAGGTATTCCTTTTATCAAAGCAGAATCGATTGTATGTTGAGTTCCGTTTGAATCATTTACCTGAAATGCATGCACCCCATCTCCATATTTTACCTCTTCGTTATCTCTTTCAGCATATGATTCCGAGTCGATTTTTGTAAAATGCATTTCCACGAGAGCTGAGGGATTTATTTTTTGTATAGCTTGTAAAGTTTTTTCTAACTCTTCATACTTTTCTTTTGTAATTATATTCTCAGTAATACGCTTCGCGTAATGTTCTAAATATAAATCTAATTTAGAAGGAAGTATGACTCGCAAATGTGTGCATGTTAGATTTATTTTTAAAACTTCATCCATACAAAACAAATCCACACCGAGTGCACCACCGGTAATTATGCCATCTCCGTGTGCTAAAACCTCGCGTACAGATTCGCGAACATCATGCTCTACTTCTTCATTTGTATTCTTCCAAGTTCCTGTAAAAATAATCCATTTCATGTTGGGTAGTTTAGATAGTTGGTAGTTGGTAGTTTAATACAAAAACTCTATTTCTTATATTTAGTCAAAAATTGATGAAGATACGAGGCAGAAAAAGTTTTTGTGACCAAGACGTACAAGTAGTACGTTGCGGGAACAAAAACTTTTTCTAACAAAGTAGCTTCGCAATTTTTGACTAAATATCGAGGTTGGCTTGCTTAGCGTATGTTTGGATAAATGACTTTCTTGGCCCCACTTCACTCCCCATCAGCATTTCAAAAGTTCTATCAGCATCCCCCGCTTCATGAACAGACACCACTTTTAATGTACGAGTTTTTGGATCCATTGTTGTTTCCCAAAGTTCATCTGAGTTCATTTCTCCAAGACCCTTATATCTTTGTATCTGTGGTTTCTTGTTTGATTTCTTCACAACTTTTTCTTCCGCTTCCTCAGCAGTATCTCCTTCTTGTGCTTCGTCAGCTGGTTCTGAGCTCTCTTCCGCATTCTCTGCATCTTTCTCATCAAAGCCTAGCTTCTTTAAAATCGCCTCTTTCTCTACATCTGAATATGCATAATGATTTTCTTTATTGAATGCAATTTTATAAAGTGGCGGTTGAGCAATGTAAACATAACCAGCATCAATAATTGGACGATAGTAACGATAAAAGAAAGTAAGAAGTAGAGTACGAATGTGAGCACCATCAACATCAGCATCTGTTGCAATAATTAATTTGTGATAACGACACTTTTCAATATTGAATGTATCTCCAATTGCTGCTCCCATGGCTAGCACGAGATTTTTAATTTGTTCACTTCCAAGCATACGGTCAAGACGCGCACGTTCCACATTTAATATTTTTCCTCGAAGTGGAAGTATGGCTTGGGTAACACGATCACGCCCCATCTTGGCTGTACCTCCAGCGGAATCTCCCTCCACTATGAATAATTCAGAATCTGCTGGGTCATTACTTTGGCAATCTGCAAGCTTTCCAGGAAGTGAAAATCCTTCGAGTGCGCCTTTACGCAAAACAGAATCCTTCGCAGCTTTCGCAGCTTTACGAGCGCGCAGTGCGAGTAATCCTTTACTAATAATTTCTTTTGCGTCGTCCGGATTTTCTTCCATGAAAAGAGTGAAGGCATCAGAAAATACTGTGGACACTGCTGACTGTGCCTCCATTGATCCTAACTTTGCTTTTGTCTGTCCTTCGAATTGAATTTCACGAAGCTTCACAGAAATAACCACTGTAAGACCTTCAAGAACATCATCTCCTGTTAAGTTTTCATCTTTTTCTTTTAAAACTCCATTTTTGCGAGCATATGCATTTATTAAACGTGTTAAAGAAGTTTTAAATCCTGTAACATGAGTTCCACCTTCTATAGTTGGAATGTTGTTTGCATAAGCTGCAATTTTTGTTGGAAAGTCATCAATATATTGAAGAGCAATTTCTACTCCAACATTCTCTGCAGATTTATCAACATAGAAAATATTCTTATGTACTGGCTTTGAAAATTCATTGTAATGTTTTACTAAAGATTTCAATCCTCCTTCAAAATAAAATGTTTGACTTGGTTGTTCGAGTGAGAGGTCGGTCAAATATGTCTCCCCTGAAAAATCTCCCTTACCAGCATATTCACGTGCATCAATTACATGAATAGTAAGACCCCGCACAAGATATGCTTGCTGGCGAAGATGAGAAATGACTCTAGCTATTTCAAATTCTGTTCCTTCTTTAAAAATTTCAGCATCTGGTTTGAAAGTTGTAATTGTTCCATGGAATTTTGATTTACCAACTTGCTTAACTGCAGATTTTTTTATTCCTTGCTTATACTCTTGCATAAAAAGTCCGCCATCACGATGAACTTCTACTTTTGTATGAATTGAAAGTGCATTCACAACAGATGCCCCCACACCGTGAAGACCTCCTGAGACATTGTATCCCTCACCGCCGAACTTTCCTCCAGCATGAAGCGTACACATAATTGTTTCAAGTGCTGATACTTTTGTCTTTGGGTGAATGTCAGTTGGAATACCGCGACCGTTATCAATCACACGAATATAACCATCAGGAAGGAGAGCAACTTCAACACGGTCAGCGTAACCGTTCATCGCTTCATCTCGAGAGTTATCAAAGATTTCCCAAATCAAATGGTGAAGTCCATCAGGGCCTGTTGACCCGATATACATTCCTGGACGCTTACGAACTGGCTCTAGACCTTCAAGAACTTGAATCTGATCTGCACCGTAGCTTGATTTCTTTGCACTAGATTTTTCTTGTTTTGAGGCCATAAATAATAAAAAGACTAACCTAAATAATCCTTAAATTATAACATTTTTAGAGCAAAAAAGAAAGTGGAAAAGTGTCTATTTTCACCTTAATTTATAAGGTATTTTAAGAGTATTTTTGTACTATTAAAATTTTTCAATCTTAATACAAATTACTATGCGTATCAATATCAATTAAACGGGCCGTATCAACATCGTACAACTCGTAAATTACTCTATAATCACCAGTTATATTTATACTTCGATAACTTTTTTTACTTCCGTGTAATGAATGATTATTAAGAACAGCAGAAAATGGGTCTTCTATAAAAATTCCAAGTTTATAAATAAGTACTTCTTGTATTGATTTTGGTAATTTAGCAACTTTTTTCTCGAACTTTTTACAAGGTATTGTTTTCATACCTAAATTTTTAAATGTTTGAAAAGTTCTTCTGCTGTAGAAAAAACCTTTTGATTTTTTATATTCTTGTCCATTTCATCACTAATAGCCTCCCATTCTGCTATTTTCTTTTTTGAAGGCTGAGGATCCAAAGAAAGAACGACTCGACGTTCACGCACAAATTGTGCAAGATAGGCATTTACAACTGTTGTAAGAGGTATACCAAGTTCCTCCGCTGTTTGCTTCGCGGAAGCCTTCAAACTTTTATCTAATTTTATTAGCATTGTTGTATTCATATACCAAAGTATATATTATGGTATATTTTTGTCAATACGTTAATTCAACTAGCTACATTCTACGAGTCGCTCTAAGTCATTCTGTAATCCCAACTAATCAGGTATACTCTTAATTATTATGAGATATCATTTTATTGGAATATCTGGAGCTGGAATGAGCGCTGTTGCAAAACTGCTTATTGAACAAGGACACACCATTACTGGAAGCGACGAGGGTTTCTATCCGCCCATCTCTGATTACCTTACAACAAATAATATCCCATGTCTTACGCCTTTTAAAAAAGAAAACATTCCAAATGATGCTGATTATATAGTTATTGGTAAACATGCAAAATTAATACCAGAAGAAAATGAAGAAGTTAAGACGGCTTTTGCTTCAGGAAAAAAAGTAATTTCATTCCCCGAAGCTTTGTATTCACTCACTGAAAATCGTGAACGCTTTGTGGTTGCTGGCAGTTATGGAAAATCAACATGCTCAGCACTTCTTGCTTGGTGTTTCGAACATAATAAAATTGATGCTGGATATTTTATTGGAGCTTTACCTTTAACACCAAAAACAAATGCTCATGTCGGCACTGCTTTTCCTTTTATTTTAGAGGGAGATGAATACTCGTCATCTAATTGGGATAAGACTTCAAAATTTTTACATTATAAACCAGAGCATGTCTTGCTCACCGCACTTGCCCATGACCATGTGAATGTATATCCAACTCACGCGGATTATTTATCCCCTTTTAAAGAATTATTTGAACAAATGCCTCAAGATGGAATACTTCTTGCATGTTTAGATGATGAAACTATCAAAGAAAAAATCTCATCACTCACAAATCATAAAGTTATAACTTATGGAGTAAGTGAAGAAGCCAGCTGGCATGCTGTAAATATTAAATATGGGGACATTACTACATTTGACATAATTCATGACGAAAAATTTGTTGCAACATTTTCTACCTCACTATTAGGAAAACATAATTTACAAAATATTATTGGAGTAGTTGCTATATTAATAGAAACAAAACAATTAAATGCTGAACAACTAGTAAGTGCAATTGCAACATTCAAAGGAATTGTACGTCGTCTTGATAAAAAAAGTGAAAATACCAGAGTTCCTATATATGAAGGCTTTGGATCATCTCATGACAAAGCGCGTTCTGCAATAGAAGCTATAAAACTTCACTTTGCTAATCACAAATTAATTATTATTTTTGAACCACATACTTTTTCCTGGAGAAATAGAAATACAATTCATTGGTATGATACTGTTTTTAAAGAAGCAGAAAAAGTTTTTGTATATAAGCCACCACTTCATGGCACAACTTCGCATGAACAATTAAGTCAAGATGAAATATTAGAACGCATCCAACAAGCTGGCGTTAATGTTGAGGGATTTACAACGCCAGTTGAAGGCGAAAAAGAAATTATGAAAAGTGTAAACGAAAATACAGTATTACTGATATTAAGTTCAGGTGGAATGGACGGACTTATTCCCCTTCTTGTAACTCAAATGGAAAAAGATTATCCTTTAAATAAATAAAACTATGAAAATTTTTGCATCCGAATTTGGACATTCTTACGAGACATACTCTTTTGCATATAGTGTTTATGCAAAGCGTGAAAATGGGGATTCTCTAACAGAGATATATGACAAAGGATTTCTCCCCTACTCTGGGTCAAAAGGCCTTATGGATATTTTCTATATGGCACGCGGTACACGCTGTGATGTTAGAAATTGGAAGCCAACAAGTGAGAACAGGCGTGTGCTTCGTATGTTTGATGGACACTTTGAAAGAGCCGTAAAAAAAGTTAGTGATATTCGTCATGATGAAACTTTTTTTGAATTATGTCTTTCATATTTTAACTTAGCTCATGGTGGAGTTATGCCACGTGAGCGCCTTGAATTAATTTTAGATATGGGAATTATTAGTACGGTTATTGAATACAAAAAAGATGGAATACCTCAAGCATATATTTTACTTGTTGAGGATGAAAATATTTCACATTATTGGTTTTCATTTTATAGCCATGAATATGTGAAATCATCTCTTGGTATGTGGTTAGCCTTAGATCATATTCGTGATTTATCTACAGGGACAAAAACTTATTTTTATTTTGGAACATGCTATGCACAAAAAGCTCTTTACAAAACAAATGTTGAGCCATTAGAATTTTGGAATGGAGAAAATTGGATTAATGATACGCCACTTCTAAAATCTTTATGCCGAAGTGATAATGACAGACATATAGATAATCACAATGATTTATTTAAAGAAAATTTGACACGTTTTTAATTTGTTTTTGTATTTAGTTTCCTAAAATATTATTTTCTGATAATATCAGTAAATGATAGCAATTATTTTAGCTGCCGGACGAGGCACTCGCATGGCTCCACTGACTGATGACTTACCAAAGCCTATGCTTATAGTGCTTGGTAAAAATATAATTGAATGGAAATTAGAAGCTTTACCGAAAGAAGTTAATGAGATAATTATGATTATTGGTTATAAAAAAGAGATTATAGAAAATTATTTTGGAAATTCATGGAGAGGAATATCTATTAAATATGTAGAGCAAGAAAAATTAAATGGTACTGGTGGAGCAATTGCACTATGCGAAGAACATGTAAAAGATAAGGCGCTAGTTCTTATGGGTGATGATATTTACAATAAAGAAGATTTAGAAAAACTTTGTAATTATAATAATGCAATATTGGTACTAGATGAAGGTGAAGCTGGATTTGTAAAAAAAGCCCAAGTAATAGAAAAAGATGGCTTACTGCTCGGATTAAATGAAGGACAATCTCAAACTGGAATTAAATCATCACTGATTAATACCGGTGCTTATGTTATTTCAAGAGAATATTTTAAATATCCATTAGTAAATGTTTCAGAAACAGAATTTGGGTTACCAAATACATTGGCACAAGTTGCAAAAGATATTCCAGTGAACGTCGTGAAAGCAAACTGGTGGATACAAATCACAACACCAGACTGTGTAGAGCGAGCTAAGAAATTATTGTTACCGTAAAATTATCTTATCTCATAACCCTTCTCCTTAAACACGTTATAATAGGCTTCCATCATTTCATTCACTTCTTCATCAGTAAGAGTCTTTTCATAACTTTGGAAAACTAAACGAAAAGCATAGGAAGTTTTTCTTATGCCTTCTATTTCTTTAGAGAAAGTATCAAAAAGATCGACACGAGTAACAAGAGTATTAGATACTTCAGCACAAAGATTATTGATACTCTCCCATGTTGTAACAGCAGGTACCCACATAGCAATATCACGGGCAATAAACGGATAAGACGAGACTGGTTTGTAGTTAACCACAGGTAAAGACGCGAATGTAGGTGCTTCATAGGTAGACGGCTCGGATAATGATGCAATCATTGTATCAAAATCCATTTCGATTACATAAGGTTTAATTGAAACTGTTGTATATTCAAGTGATGGTAATTCTAAAGTACGTTTAATCTCAGCCAATATCATATCTACCCCATCTGAAAAATTACTTTTCTTTGTACCATCATCAATCGCAATTGCTAAGTGACGAGTTTCTTTATCTCTAGAGAAAACATTTCCTATTTCAAAAATCTTAATTGTCTTTTCACCAAGTAATGGTGCATTATAAAGATTAAGAGAAAGAGAATTTAAAATCCCATAACCTAAACTATCACGAAGTTTTTCTTTGTCATCAGCTAACCCTTTTATAAGTTCCACCACACCATGATTTCCAAATGTATAAGTCATAACTTCGGAAAATCCATTTCTTACTAAAATTTCTCTTATTTTATTTTCATAAAACATTCTCTTGTGTGGTAGGCCAACGCGATTTAAAATAGGAAGTGTTGGTGTGAGTTTTTCATATCCAATAATACGCCCCACCTCTTCTGCTACATCTTCTTTGATACGAATATCTAATCTCTCAGACGGAACTTCTACTGTATAAATATTTTCCGATTCACTAAATGGGAATAAAAGTTTTTTAAATGTTTCTTTTACTTCATCGTTTGTATATTTTGTACCAAGTATTGCATTAATGTCAACGAGTGAAACTGATAGTGAAAATACTTCGTCCACCTTCGGATAAATATCTGTCGCCATAGACGCTGTAGCAGACGGACATAATTCTTTAATTAAATTTGCTGTCATATATAAACCTTCTTCAACTAAAGAATTTGCAATTCCATTTTCGAAACGCTTGGATGCGTCTGTACGAATATCATATTTCTGTGAAGTCTTACGAATTAAAGTTGGCTCGAAATTTGCACTCTCTAAAATCACACTTGTCGTGTCGGATTGTATACCACTAAACTTTCCACCTTTAATTCCAGCAAGACCAAGAACTTTCATACCTGTCTCACCGGCAGGTGGTAGGGCTTCACCATAACGTAAATGTAAAGACGAATCATCTGCTATTACAAGAGTTGCTTCATCTAATTTTAGAGACTTTTCGTCTAGTGTTACAAGAGCCTCTCCGGCGCGCGCTACGCGCGCGCCTAAAGTCCCCTTAATACTCCTTGTGTCATAAGCGTGCATAGGCTTATTGAGCGAAAACTGCACATAGTTAGTGATATCAACAATATTGTTGATACTTCGCTGTCCTATGGATTCTAGCCTTTCCTTGAGCCATTTTGGGCTTTCCTCGACTTTTACATTATCGAGGCGAATTCCCATAAATCTTGTGCAGGCTTCACTATTTTCTATTGAAATTAATGGAGCTTGAATATTCGAGTCAAAAAAAGCTTCGCTTTTTTTGACTCTCTCATCTTCCTTAAATGTAAAACCAAAATCTGCACAAAGTTCGCGAGCCATACCACGGTGCCCCAATGCGTCATGTGCTCTATTTGGTAAAACTTTAATATCAAAAACCGTACCAATATCTGTACTAATAGTTTCCTCAACCTCAAAAGATTTTTTATTCAAAGTCTCTGAAATCACCCCGTCTTCTGGGAGTGTTTCAACAATATAATCTTGTAGCCATGCTTTAGAAAATTTCATAAGTAGAGAGTAGAAAGTGGATAATAGAAAGTAGAAAAATTCATAAACTTATGGTTTCATTAGATACTTCCTAAAACCACCGATCGAAACACCCAATTTCTGTATATCACCCATTAGTTTAACATAATCATTTTTTGAAATATATTCTAATTTATAAGTTATTTCTAGAAGATTTTCAACCTCATGCAAAGAGCCAATTGAGATATCAATAAAGCGCGTATAGTCTTTTTTTGAAGGACGAGAAGATCCCTCTGCTATATTTGAAGAAATTGAAACTACAGCTCTTCTAAGTTGAGATACTGTTCCAAAAATTTCATCTTTTGGAAATTTTTTAGTTAAAGAATAAATGTCAACTGTAAGATTGATTGAGTCATTCCATATCTTTAAATTTTTATAACTTTCTGCCATGTTTTTGTATTTGTATTTACCACCCTCCACTTTCTACATTCCACTATCTACCTAGAATTGATTCACTACTCTTAAATCTCCACTATAAAGTAATCGGACATCCTCAACTCCATATTTAAGCATTATCATGCGGTCGATACCACAACCGAAAGCAAAACCTCTGTAATCGTTCGGATTAATTCCCCCTGCTTCTAATACTTTGGGATGAACCATTCCAGCTCCACCGATTTCTATCCAACCAGTTTGTTTACAAATATTACATCCATCACCTTTGCACTTAAAGCATTGCATGTCGACTTCATTACCTGGCTCCACGAATGGGAAATAACTTGAGCGAAGTCTAATTACTAAATCTGTTCCGAAAAATTCTGAGAAAAACTTTTCGATAACACCAATCATCATAGAAAGTGATGCGTCTTTTGCAACATATAACATTTCTATTTGATGAAACTGTGCTTCGTGGGTTGCATCTGTTGCTTCATTACGAAAAACTTTTCCTGGACAACAAATTGCAATTGGTAATTCTTTACCATCGGCTACATATTTCTCCATTGTACGTATTTGCATATTACTTGTATGAGTACGAAGAACATAGCCAGCTTCCTTCCCGGATTTATTTAATCCCTTCTTATCTTTAATCCAAAAAGTGTCCTGCATATCTCTTGCTGGATGATCCGCTGGAACATTTAGTGCATCGAAATTGTGCCACTCATCTTCTAGTTCTGGACCATCAACTGTATCAAATCCCATCTTGGAAAAGATATCAGAAATGCGCGCAATAGCGAGAGTTATGGGGTGAAGATGTCCGTTCATAAATTTCATTTTATCATAAAACAAAGTAAGCAGTAAGTAGTGGGTAGTAAGTAGTAAATACTTATTGAGACCCCGAAAGAATCGAATCCACTACTTACTACCTACTACTTACTATTTTTTGGTGTCTTGAAGAACCCACTCATTCCTTCTCTTAAAAAAAGTATCTATAACTGCTCGTCCAAAAAATAGTGGGGCAAAAAGAGGATAAAGAATAAAAAATATCGGAAAGTTAAAATAAAATTGTTGTTTATCATCTGAAAGAGTATTTCCAATATATAAAACTAAAAGAAGCATAGAAAACATGACCATGACTATAAATGACATTGCTGTGGTATTAAAATAGAAAAGATCAAATATTGGCATTTGTGGATGGAAACCAACTGTAACCCATCTGTTAATAGAAATAATTAATTGCGATGAAATAATGTAAACCGAAAAAACTGTGGCATATAAACCATAAAATATAAAAATAAAAGCTACGGGTAGCGTAAACATTCCAAAGTTACCATATTCTTTTTTAAAAAATAACTCACGATAGTTAAGAGAGTTTTCAAGAAATCCTCTAGCCCAACGCAAATGTTGATAAAAAAATCCTTTTGCTGTTGCAGGTCCAACTGTATAAACAAGGGCCTTGTGTGAATTCATAACCTTTAAATGGGCTTTGTGCATACGTAAAGTAATTTCAAAATCTTCTGTATTGTGAGCCTTACGATAATTACCAACTATCTCAAATACTTCTTTACGAAAAATAGAAAATGACCCTGGGGCTACTAATATAGAATCAAGTTGTCCATAAGCTTTACGCACAAATATATTTATTAAATATTCTGTGGCTTGTAATCGTTGAATAAGTGTCCGTGGGTTACGAATGTGAATACATGGAGTTACAGACATCACATTTTTATCAACATCAAAATATGACACCATTATTTTAAGTGTATTAATTTCTACAGAAGAATCTGCATCTAAACAGCCAAATAAATCTGACGTTGAATGTTCTAAAGCAAGGTTAACGGCAGTGTGTTTACCACCATTTTCTTTTGAAAGAACTTTAATTTGTTCTGGATGGTTATACGCATATATTTCAGCAATAGCAAGAGTTCTGTCTTTACTTCCATCATCAACAATAATTATAGAAAGTTTATCTTTCGGATAATCAAGTGCAAGGAGTGAATCAATTGTAGAGGCGAGTGTTTTTTCTTCATTCCAACAAGGGACAGCGACTGTAACTGTTGGATAATTTTTTATCTCATATTCTTCCTCCTTTTTAATCTTTTTTTTATTCTCAAAAAATGAAGTTAGGAGAAGCACTTGAAAATATATTGATAGAAATAAAAATGGATACATTAGCCCATGTAAAATGGTGTATGTCATAAATTAGTTTACAACCTTTGTTGTAGTGGCTACTGTAGTAGTTCCATTTACTATTACCTTAGGCGTATTCTGTTTTATGATAGCTTTTTTAGAAACAGTGGTCGTCGCTACTTTAAGTGTATCTGGCAAAAGCTTCTCGAGTTCTTCAACAGTTTTAAAACCAATATATGTTTTATCTTCAATCACAAGAGCTGGAAGTGAAGATTTAACACGATAAATTGTTTTCATCGAATCTATCGCTGTTAAGTCTAAATTATAATCAAACGAATATATGCGCAAATCTGGATGTATTTCCCTTAGACGAGTAAGTACATAACCTTCCTTTTCACAATCAGGACAATCTCCTTGATTAGAATAGAAATAAATTATAAAAATTGGTTTTTTAGCAATCCCACATTTATTAGCTAACTTTTTCGATAAAAGATAATCTTTTATTTGAAGAAGTGAATAATATTTTTTTAAATAAATAACATCTTTATCTTCTGTTCCACGGTCAGCTTCAGTACGAGAAAGTTTATCACCAAGAGTAGAAAGTTCTGGGGAGAGACTACTCTCACCTACGTTTGAACAAGGAACTTCTCCAAGCAAAGAGAACTGTGTCTCGCTTGATAGAATGTCGATAGCAATATTATCTTGAATTGATTTTACACTCTCTATCCTTTTATTTGAAAAAAAGGTTGAAGTAAAAAAAGCCGTCGCAAAAATTGCGGAGGTTATAACGAAAGTAAAAATGTATTTTTTAGTATCAATCATAGGTGGGGAGTAGAAAGTGGAGGGTGGAAAGTAGTTGGCTAAAGCACCATTCTATTTGCGGGCCCATTGCAAATAGAATGGTGCTCGCCCGAACATTTGTTTACAAATGTTTTAGGGAGCCAGAACTCAGATTCGGCTACAAGTTCTTGTTCGCCGTCGCTCACAAGACTCGCAGCCCGCCGCTCGTGATTTTTCTTGCTAGAAAAATATCACTGCGCCCATTCGAATCTGCCACAAATCAGCGCAGGCTGATTTGTTGAATCGGCAATAAATAAGGCTACGCCATTATTTATGGAGCCGCTTCTCAGATTCGAACTGAGGACCTACGGTTTACAAAACCGTTGCTCTACCAACTGAGCTAAAGCGGCATAATTTAAAGGTTATTTTAAACACAAAATCTATAATAACGTTACAATATCCTATCATAAAATAGGTCGTCTGTCATCCTTTTTTAAAAACCATTTACGATTAACCTCGTCGAGTATTGTCATTCCGGCGAAAGCCGGAATCCAGTGTCCACTGGATTCCAAATCAAGTTTGGAATGACACAAATTCACTCGGTTAACTTAATTAGATTTAAATAATTACTTCTGATTAAATATAGAAACAAATCTGCCTTCACTTACAAGTTTTATCACTTCTTCTGCCGCAAAGACACGCCCATTCATAGCAACATAAACCCCTGGTAAAAGATTACCTACGGCGGCCATTGCAAATCCAAGATTAAACCCCGCGTCTGTTGGAGAAAATCCAATTAGCGGAATCATTGAGCCAGTTAATAATATTTTTTTATCATTATTTTTCTGCAACTGTAGAACTATAAATTTAGCAGTTTCTCCCATGGTATACGTGCCGTGCGTGATAATAAAATTCTTTGATTTTGAATTTAGAATTTCTTTAACAACTATTTGCCTATCTTTTTTAGAAATATCACGACTGTCTTTCATACAAATCACTTTGAATGAAGTTTTTACATGCAGTTTTAAACTCTTAATATAATCAGGAATACAAGATAATTTATTTGGTACAACAGTATCTTTTGTCGTCTCATAATACGAGTCTATTGTTCCTCCGGTTATAATAAAATGAATTTTATTTTCTTTCATTTTTTTATTTTGTAGAGTCTTCAGCCCTCTCCTTATCCATCTCCTGCTTATAAACTTTCAAATGATTCCAGAAATGTGGAACAGTCCCGCGATTTCTTACTGCATTTTTTACGAACATATTTCGAGAGAAAGCATAAAGTTTTGAAAATCCTTTGTCCAAATAAAACATCACACGCACAATCATGTGAAGTGCATATTGCATTATAAATTTACGAAAGTGTACACTACGACGCAAAAAATATCGAAGTATGATACGCAATGTAAGTGATACTTGTTTTGGTCCATCAAAGTTTTCATCAACATGAATTAGTCCACGCTTAATTTTATAAAATTGTAGCAAGACAATAGAAACAGCACAGAGCGCTGATACTAGTCCACTTATAAATAAAATATAGATAAGCATGGTTTTGTGCTAGACCTTAGATGGCGTAGCGAGTGAATTTAATCACTTTAGTATTCTCTCCAAATTTCTGTACAACGGCTTGAAGTTTTTGCTCTACAGTCATTGAAGGGTCCTTGATGAAAGCTTGCTTTAATAGTGCTGACTCTTCTCCTAGTCCATCTTCATTATCAATTGAAGTTGGAGACATAGCACATACATGCATTGCTAAATCTTTTGCAAGAGCAACGAACTCTTCATTTTTTGCAACGAAGTCAGTCTCGCAACCAAGCTCTAGAAGTACACCGATAGTTGCATTTCCATGAATATAAGCAGAGACGACTCCAGCGGCAACTTCACGGTCAGCTTTCTTTTCTGCCTGAGCTGCAGAATATTCTGAAAGGACAGCACGTGCCTTTTCTTTATCTCCATTTGCTTCATCAAGAGCTTTTTTTATTTGTGCAAATGACAAGCCTGTTTCCTCACGAAGTTCTTTTATAGTATCCATAGATGATAGTTAGTAGTTAGGCCGTTAGTCGTTAGGGTTTTCGAAGAACGAATAACTTCCTAACGAATAACAACTATTTTTAAATAAAATATAATATCTACACAGTACTTACACAATCTGTGCTGATAGTGCACTCTTGATTGATTCGAGAACAAATCGAACTGAAGACACTGAACCGTCATTTCCGACGATTGGATATTCGATATCTTCTATTGTACAGTCAGTATTGCAAAGTGCAACCACAGGGATGTGGAGACATTTAGCTTCTCTAACACACATGTCTTCATGACGAGAGTCAATCATTACAATTGCAGATGGAATATTTGTTAATGAAGAAATACCACCGAAGTCGCGGTCTAGTCTGTCGATATCACGCTGAATTAAAAGTTGTTCCTTCTTTGTATAAACAGCAAGCTCACCTGTTTCTTTTTTCTTCAAAAGGTCATGAAGCTTTTCAATACGCTTCTTGATTTGTGGAAAGTTTGTAAGAGTACCTCCGATAAATCTTTCTGAAACGTAAGGCGCGTTAAGTGAAAGTGCCACCTCTTTTATCATCTGACGAATTTCTGGTTTTACTCCAACAAAAAGAATTGTCTTTCCAGCACCTTGTAAAGATTTAAGAAAAGTAATCGCATCATTTAGTTGTTTAGCAGATGCCTCAAGATTGATAAAATCTACTCCATTGTGATTGCCTTCGATGTATGGCTTTATAGATGGATGACGACGAGTACGAGAGTAGCCATATTGGAGACCCGCTTTCGCAAGTTCTTCCTTATTAATTATATTCATAATTTATATTTTGTTTAATTTAGGAGTTTTGTATTACATTTAAATATTGCGAAAGAATTTTTAATTTTTAATTCTTAATTTTTAATGTAATACAAAATACCGATTTTTTAATAAAACATTTACTCGAACCACATTGGATTAGTTTCTAGTTTCAAGTTTTTAGTTTCCAGAAAATGAATACTAAAAAATCAACTACAAACCAATTCCCTTTCTCATAAGTACCGGTTTTGGTACGCGTCCGTGATGCTCGAAAGTTATGCTCAGGTGTCCAAATCCTGATTTGCCCGATTGGATGCAAGGTCTGTATTATAACACGTATGCTTTAATTTGAAAAGCTGCCCAAGTTCTAACTCTAAGTGCA
>DOZK01000011.1 GCA_003518045.1 Candidatus Nomurabacteria bacterium | reverse complement strand
GCGATTAGGGCGAGAATTCAGGTTTCTCTGGTTGACGAGAGGACATAATCATGTTATTGTTTTGAATGTGTGATCTTTTAATCTAGATCTTCTTTAATAGGAAGGTCGCAACTACGAAGGAAAAAATGATGACAACTGCCACAGGTATAACCAGTGAAAATAAAGCCGAGCTTATTCGCCAAGCGCTGGAAATAGCGTATGGCAGAATAGCTATCCTCTCCCAGTGGAGGCTTAACGTTTTTGAAAAAAATAAATGCAAAATTCGGCTTCGGGCAGCGTCGGAAGTTCTTGCCCGGCCAAATTCTGGGGGTGATATTGAAACTCGGTGGCTGTGGCCACATTCCAGGGTTGGACCGGAGGCCAATGTTGAAGCCTTTTTTAAACAACCGAGGTTCGCAACTCTCGGTGCAATTGTCGAAGTTGACTTTGGAAAAATTGAGTCCGCTCTTCGTGGACTTGATCTCAAAGTTACCGTTGACTTGCAGACCTTTTACGAGGTCTATCACGAGCTGTTGGCCGAAGAAACTCGGCCTGCAAAATAATCCACCGAAATCAACCAAAAAGGAAATTAAAATGGCGACAAAAGAAACAGTCGAGATAGCCCCGAAAGCTACTCGGGACAAGACTCCGAAGCAGATAAAGATCGAGCAGCGCGCATTTATGCGCCAGGTAGCGTTAGAGGCGACCTATCAAAATACCATCTGTGCGCTGAGAACAGCAGGTCTCCTTTGTCGGCATGGTGAATATATGCCGATTAATGAATATCACAACCAGTGCTATACAACGTTTCTGATGAAGCTACATGTGGCACTTAAGCTACTTGTTGGAAAACCAAAAACGCTTGACATTAGCGTGATTAATTTTCTGCCAAATAGAAGCATGACACAGGTCTTTGAAGAAATTGGGGTACGAAGGATGAGTGAGTTTTTATCGACACCGCTCGCCGACATGATTTCCGCTGTGTCCCGCGCCCGCATGAAGTTTCCCATGTACATTCAGTACATGCATCCAGACTTTGAGCCACCAGCCGCAAAAAGCAGTAAATCGCACAAAGCTCGCAAGTGAATTGCGAGCTACGCAAAAAGGCCGTCCCAGTGACGGCCTTTTTTATACTTTAATTATCTTAGCGCATGTCATTCCAAACTTGATTTGGAATCCAGTGTCTAACTAAAAATACATGACACTGGATCCTGATTTTCATCAGGATGACAACAAAATACAAAGTCTCGTAATTAAAAATTTTTTATGCCTAAATCACCCCAGCGATTAAATCATCCTCAAATTCTTTTATGCCTTCCAAAGTCTCTCCGTATTTTGAAGTATCTGGGAAATCTAGAGAAATAATTTTATTGTAGACTGCAACAATTAATTTTTTAAATCTATGAATTTCATTTTCCGAATCTTTATCAATTAAAGAAAGTTTCAATTCCTGTATTTTTTCTGCGTCATTCTGCGTTCCGTCTGTGTGAGTCTGCGCTGTGACTTCTTCGACAAATTCCAGCACACCATCGGTAACTTTATGTCCGCTATAATCCCTAGAATTTTCTACAAGAATTTTATACATCATTAACTGATATTTATAATGATGCAATTTTAGCTCATCATACACACTTAATTTTTCTTCATCCCACGCACTAAATCCTTTTCCAGTTTTTAAATCAACAACAATCCAATTCTTATCTTCACCCTCGATAACTTTATCTATTTTTCCAGTTAAAAGCGCCCCACCCACCTTCGTGATTACACTACTGCGAGGCAAGTCCAATATCACAGATTGCTTTGCGAAATTTATTTCTACCTGCCAACCTAATTTAATTTCATCCTTTTTTAATTCATAATATTTCGTTAGAACTTTCTCCCCTCTTTCTTTTAATTTTTCTTCTTCAAAATCTTGTAATCGTCCACGTTTAAGTTCTGTTGTAAAAGATTTGATTATAGATTCAAGTGATGGAACTTTTCCATCTTTTCTTGCACTAATATATGCGTCTTCGAGTGCTTTATGTATTGCTGTACCGTAAACACTTGAGGCTGTTTTTGCTTGTGGAAAACGAAGAAGATTTTGTTCAAGAAACATCATTGGCCCACCTTTTGTTAAATCAAGAAAATTATTTAAATGAGTCGGCGAAAGCATATAGCCTTCTACAACTTTTTGAAGTAACGCTTTTTCATCACGCGCAAATGGTGGCGCATGATACACAGCAAGTCCATGAGCCAATAAATCTGGAGCCTCAATACTTTGTATAGATCTATCTGTCTCTGGTAAATCACTTGTTGTTAAAAATCTCAGTGGACTTTTATGATGAGTAATATAAAGTGTATGCTTTGCGCGAGTTAATGCCACATAAAATAGTCGAATGAAATCATCTTCATCATCGCCTGCGTTGGCAAGCGGTAAATTAATTGGGAAAGAAAGTTTATTTCCCTTTTTACTTCCAGCCCAAATGGCGTCATTTACTGAAACCACAAAAACATAAGCAAATTCAAGGCCTTTTGCACCATGTGAAGTTAAAAGTGAGACAGAGTTTTCATTATGAGCAAATGGAGTTTCATTTATAAGTGGAATTTTATAATCAGTATGAATATCCACAAAACCACCAACGTCATGTGTGCGCAATGCCTCGCCCTCTTTATAATCACGAAGCGCATGCATAAATACGCGAAGTGAAGAAAGGAAATTTATATAAGTACTAGCATTTTCTTTCAATGCATTTTTACCAAAATAATATTCTTTGTATGGAGAAGTAAAATCTGTTTTTAGTGCTAGCTTTCCAAAATTAACAGAATCATTATCATCATCTGGTGAGTCAGTTACTAGCGGAATATCTTTGCTTCCAATTAAAGTGTCTAGAATTATTTCAAGCGGAGTAGTTTGAGAAGCAACACCTAACTCGATTAAAAATATTGCAATATCTTTGACCTGGATTCCCGCCTTCGCGGGAATGACAGACTCTCCATATTTTTGCATTGATGAGAGCCAAGAAATATTTTCACGCTTAGCATTCTCTGCAATTTGCCAAATAGTTATGCGGTCAAGTCCCCAAAATGGAAAGGCTAGAATTTCTGGAAGCAAATCATCACGCTCATTTGTATTATCCCCGACTGTCGACAAAAAACGGCAAAGAATAATTAATTCTTTAACATGTTTTTCATCAAAAACATTTTCCTTACGGGTATAAGTGTAAGGAATATTTAATGCATCAAGATATGGTAAAAGTAAAATCAATTGTTTGTGTTCACGAGCAATGAGAGCAATTTCTTTTGCGGGAACTTTTTTGTCTAATAATTTTGAAACTTCCTGCGCAATATATGCATATTCCTCTTCAGCAGTTGGAAAAGCGTGAGTGTGAACTTTTCCTTTTTCTAATTTTGTATTTTTTGCAATTAAATCTTTTCGAATTTCTTCATAACGATTTTCTAATCTGTTTACACCTTGAGTTACTATTGCGCGCGCGAAGTCGAGCACCTTTTGCGTTGAGCGATAATTTTCTGTAAGCACAATTGTCTCTACATCTTTGTATAATTCTTTGAAAGTATGAATATTAGAAATCTCTGCCCCTTGAAATTTATAAATCGCCTGATCATCATCCCCCACCACACAAACATTTGGATGGCCTTCATGAACAGGATTACTAGACATTGCTTTTACAAGTGAAAGTTGCGCGTTATTTGTATCTTGGAATTCATCCACCATAATGTATTGATACATTTCTTCAAGTTCGGTTCTTAAGGTTACATGTTTTGCGAGTGCTTCAACTACTTGTAATATCATGTCTTCATAGTCAAAATATCCGTCTTTACGAAGTGCTTCTTGATACATTTCATAGACATCGGCAAGTGCGAAAAGTTTTGGAAGTGAAAGAAAATCTTTCAAAACTCTTTTGTTTTCTTCAGTTTTTCCGGTATAAGAAGTTTTCCATGTTGAAAGTGGCGTAGTTTTTTCTGTAGCATCAACAGCCTCAAGTGCGAGTGAAATACTATTTGCGTACATGTGTCCCATGGAGCTTTTTGTTTTTTCAAATGAAGATTTCATTTGTTCAAAAACTGCCGGTGAGTCTTTCCCAACTCTCTCTGGTAAATATTTTTCTAATATTTCATTTAATTCTGAAAATGATTTTTCATTTTCTTTTAGAATTTCTCTAAAGCGTGCGGGTGTGAGTCCTCCTTTTTTAATATCTTTTATTCTCACTTGTGCTTCCTTTAAATATGAATAGCCGAGTTCTGGGTGGAAACTTCCAATTATATGTTTGTGTGGAAGTCTTTCAAAAATCTTTTCCAACATTTCACTTTGAAGAAGATCGCTAGCTGGGCGAAAATGTGTTGCTTCAAAAAAATATTCTGGATATCTGCCAATTATGTCCGTACAAAATCCGTGGAAAGTATAAATTGCTACACGATAAGCATCAGCTCCGATGAGGGCCTCTAATCTATCTCGCATATTTTGGGCGGCCGTTTCTGTAAAAGTTAAAAGTAAAATATTCGAAGCACGTGCCGTTCCATTTTTTAAAATATTTCCAACACGAAGTGAAAGAAGCTCAGTCTTTCCAGAGCCGGGACCAGCTATAACCATTACAGGACCATCTGTGGTATCAACAGCACGTTTCTGTTCTTTATTTAAGTTTTTATAGCGTTCGTCGAAGGAGGGTTCCATGTGTTTAGTATAGCAGGAATGAATAGTTAGATGTTAGAAGTTAGGGGTTAGGAGTTGGGGGTAAATTTCGGAGGAATTTTCAATTTTTAAAAAATACAAAGATTCGCGCTGTAGGCGCGAATCTTTAGGTTTACTAATAACCAGTAACTAATAACTAAAAACTGTTACTTAACCACCACCTTCTTCGGTTTCTTTTTTTCACGGGTTCCGTGTTGTTCTTTTTTTGCCATAGAAGTACAGTTTATAGTTATTGGTTGGTAGTTACTAGTGGATAAGTGGGAAGAAAATGTTAGAGGTTAGAAATCTGGGTAAATATTCAATGAATCAATATTTAATATTCAAAAAAATACTAGCACAGGCCCATTTTGGACAAAAAGTATTTATAGGAGTAATATTCAAATTATGAGTTCCTTCCCTCACTCATGCTAAACATTGAGGGAATTATCACAGGAGTATCTATGTCAGATTCGAAACACACCGTGCATAAACCTGACGAAATAGACGGGAAAATTGCTGGAGTTATCGCAAACAAGCACAATAAGGGAGAACCGCTCAATGCCGCTGACCTACAGCACATTAGAATGTTGCGTGAGAGTAGGAGTCTTGTCCCTCCCGCATCTCCTTCATTTCTTGAAGCCTCGCACGCTAGCTGGGAAGATACAGCCATGCCAGGAGACCCAGTAGTTCTCCCCCAAGTTCCGGAAGAAAGGCCAGCGTCACCGACACACAACGAGAAGGCCGAGTGTGGGTGGTTTATACCCCCACGTGGCACCCTTGGTGATTTATGACAATGGTTCTCATCATTTCCGCTATGAAAAGCCCCGTCGCAAGACGGGGCATTTTTTATATTTTTACTATTAACTATCAACCACAAACTAGTTTATCCCGATAAGCGGTGGTAACCGCTCATCATTTCTGGCAAAGTTTCGACAATACACGCCCAGAATTTTTTGCTATTTGTTCATCAGAAAAATATATTTTATTTTTCTCTGAAATGTTATTACTTCCACCACACCAAGAAAATGTGTAGGTCTTGCCGTTCACACTGGCAAATGGACGCGAATCTGCTTTGTTTATAATTGCGTTATTCTCTGAATTCGAAATATATGATACTGGAATATTCTCTTTTCCCTTTTTTATATATAAAAATATAGCAAAAATCACTAAAGCCAAAGTGGTAATGGAAACACTTAAAATATCCCAAAAAGAAAGTCTGCTATTGATTTTTTTCGCATAATCTTGTATACTGCTCCCCATAATATTCATATTTTAAGTATACGCTATGGCAACAAGAAAAGCCGCAGGTTCGGCAAAAAACCTAACAGACAGTAAGCCAAAGTACCTCGGTACTAAGCTTTATGCTGGAGAAACAGCAACAGCAGGAGCAATAATCGTTCGTCAGCGTGGTACAAAAATCATGCCAGGAAAGAATGTTGGTCTTGGACGTGATCACACCCTTTTTGCTTTAAAGGCAGGAAAAGTATCATTCTCAGAAAGACGAATGAAGCATTTGGATGGAACTATTAAGCACAAAAAAGTAGCCCACATAGATTAAAAAGTCATAAATCATTCCAGCTACTTTGTCGCTACGGAATTTTTCTCAGTCAACGTACTCTCTCGTACGTCTCCTTCAAAAAATTCCTAAGCTTCGCGTATCTGAAACAATTTCTGACTTTTTAATTAGAAAGAAATAGTTAAATAAAATTAAAACCAGTCTCACGACTGGTTTTAATTTTTATGAAATAGCGTATCTTCATTTTCTATAAGAATTTTTTCTAATTCTTCCCACAATGGAAGTAATTCTGGTAATAAATTAATTTCACTTCTTTTGCTATCAAGTAACATAGTAAGCGTTACATCTTTTTCTTTCCACATTTTCCCACCATCTAAATAGAGTTGTATGACTGGCTGTATTTTATCTAGCACATAGATAAAGTTACTTTCTTTATCTATTTTATTCTCATAATCTTTAATAGTTTTATTTAAGTCTTCAAATAATGGGAATTCTTTAAGAATACGTAGACGAGCATCCTCCTCTCTTTTATGCTTACTAGCATGTTCGGCTTGATTTTCAGAATATATAAAAGTATCCCCAGCGTAAGCTTCCACTAAGTCATGTATTAGAGCATATTTAAGCACTAAGTCTCTATCAAAATTTGGAAAATTATTAGAAGATAAATACCAAGCAATCATGGCTAATTGATAGCTATGTTCTACATCATTTTCTAATTTATTAGTTCCTGGAATATAAATAACCCTATCTACACTTTGAAATTTATTCAAAAGTTTTGTAAATTGTAATATGTCAGATAATTTTAATTCAGACATATTAAGTTATTTTACTTCAATATTTATTTTCTCTTTCTGTCCCCCTTGTTTTATTTCTACAGTATGTTGCCCGAGGGATTTAATTATTTCTGGAATAATTATTTGTTTTGGGTCTACAGAAAAATTTGTAACTTTATAAATAGCGTCCGCAATATCTATTTCTTTTATTTGTGCAAAAAGTTGACCTTTGGTATCGGCTTTCTTTCCAGTAATAATAACTTTTTCACGTTTAAGATTATCAATTAATTGTGCAAAAGTGTTAGTCTCCAATTCTTTCTTATGTTTTTTAGCTTCTTCTTTTTGTTTCCACTTTAAAAGCTCGGCTGGTGTGGCCTGCAATGCGTCCCCTTTCTTAATTAACACATTCATGGCATAACCCTCAGAAACCTCTTTTATCTCGCCTCTTTGCCCCAATTTTGTCATATCTCGAAGAAGAATTACTTTCATGGGACTATTATAACATATTGGTCTAGTTGAAAGTCTATAAAGTCCTTAAAGTCGAAAGTGGATGCAAAATTCATAAAGCGTGACCGAAGGTCACGCTTTATGAATTTCACTTTATAGACTTTATGGACTTTCGACTTTACAGACTATTTTCCCTTCACTGTCTCAATCGCCTTCAATAACTGCGCATCATACGGCTCCTTATAGCCCTTCGGAGTTGTTGTAGCAACCGCTACTTCTACATCTGGCTTAATTCCACTTTCTGAAATGTTTATGCCATTTGGTGTATACCATTTTGCAATTGTAACTTTTAATGATGACCCGTCACTAAAATTAACTAATTCTTGAACAGACCCTTTCCCAAAAGATTTTTCTCCAACAATTTTAGCGATACCCTGATCTTTTAAAGCTCCTGCCAAAATTTCGGAAGCTGATGCTGAACCACCATCAACCATCACAACAACTTTTGTAGTAGTAGGTATTCCAGCAATGCCAGTACTTCTATGATTTACAACAGTCTCGTCTTTTCCCTGTCTTTCGCTCACAACAACTTGCCCCTCCTTTAAGAAATAACTTGCCATATTAACCGCTGCCTCTAAATATCCTCCTGGATTTCCACGTAAATCAACAATTAAATAAGGAAGACCACTTGTTATATAATCATTCAGCGCGTTTCTGAAAAGCTCTGGTGATTCGCCTGAAAAATTATATAAATGAATTACGAATACCCCACTTTTCTTTTCTGTATCGAGGGTTGGGATTTTTATTTCTTTTCGAGTAATAGTTATTTCAGAAACAGCTTTTGCATTTTTATGTAGCACTGTAATTTTTACAACAGTATCTATTTCTCCGCGTATCATATTTACCGCCTCATCAGATGACATTTGAAGTGTTGAAGTTCCATTAACCGCAGTAATAATGTCGCCTGCTTTTATTCCAGCCTTCATAGCAGGACTATCTTTTAAAGGAGAAACGACAACAACATTTCCATCTTTCATTCCAACATTCATTCCTACACCACCAAATGAACCCTTAACATTTTCTGTAAAACTCTTTGCTTCTTTTGGTGGGAAAAATATTGTGTAAGGGTCTTTGTAACTTGCTACATATCCTTTTATAATTCCGTATTCCAATTCTTGATTAGTTGGAAGCGTGCTTGAAGATTTCCAAAAGACAAACTTTTCATCAATACTTCCAGCTACCTGTCTTAAAAGTTGGCTGTCAAATTTAAAATCTGTACTATAAGTTGTGGCGCTTGCTGATGTCCCAATTGATGCCCCAACTAATATTCCAGCTCCAAATAAAATACCAATAAAAAGCACTAGACCAATTGCCCTTGTTAAATGTTTCTTTGAAAAGTTTTTAATCATATATGTATCTAGTATAACCTATAAATATGTTAGAATGGAAGGAACAACTTAAAGTTAATTTCATTTCATGATTAAGCTATATAACACCGCAAGTAAAGAGAAAGAAGATTTTATTCCAATCAAACAGCGTGAGGTTGGTATTTATTCTTGCGGTCCGACCGTTTATCACTATCAACATTTAGGAAATATGCGCGCGGTAGTTTTTGCTGACACTCTCCACCGTATGTTTTTGTCAGCTGGATATGATGTTAAACATATTATAAATATTACAGACGTCGGGCATCTTGTCTCAGATGGAGATGAAGGTGAAGATAAAATGGAAAAAGGTGCAAAACGTGAAGGTAAAAGTGTTTGGGAAATTGCGAAAATGTATACAGATGCATATTTTGCAGATTTGTTAGCATTAAATGTTTCTCTTAATGAATATGTTTTTCCTAGAGCAACAGATAATATTAAAGAACAGGTTGCTTTAGTTAAAGCTCTTGAAATTGCAGGATACACATATAAAATATCAGATGGAATATATTTTGATACTTCAAAATTTGAAAGGTATGCAGACTTCGCTCATCTTGATATAAAAGGATTACAAAGTGGTGCGCGAGTGGAGGAGAATGAGGAGAAGAAAAATATTACAGATTTTGCGCTTTGGAAATTCTCACCCGTAGGTGGACAACGTCAAATGGAATGGGAAAGTCCATGGGGAATTGGTTTCCCAGGTTGGCATATTGAATGTTCTGCAATGTCGATGAAATATTTAGGAGAGCATTTTGATATTCACACAGGAGGAATAGAACATATCTCCGTACATCATACAAATGAAATTGCCCAAAGCGAATGTGTTACCGGAATGAAATATGCAAATTATTGGATGCATAATAATCATTTACTTGATACAACAGGAAAGATGTCAAAATCAAGTGGTGAATTTTTGACAATTTCAACTTTAAGAGAGCAAGGATATGACCCAATGGCTTATAGATATTTTTTACTTACCGCGCATTATAAAAAAGAATTAGCTTTTTCTTTTGAAGCGCTCGACGCTTCAGATGTTGCTTATAAAAAATTAATTGAATGGTGTAAAGAAAACAAAACCCTCCTCACCGGCGGGCAGGCTGAAGATGGTAAAATAAACGAAGTTCACAAAAATAAATTTTTAGATTCTCTTTATGATGATTTGGGAACGCCGACATGTATCGCTTTAATGTGGGATTTGATGAAAGATAATTCTATAAATATTGCCGACAAATATAAAACAATTGTTTTTATGGGAGAAATTCTCGGTCTTCCATTTTCTAAGGCGCACAAAGAAATGATTACAGTACCAAAGGATGTAGAAAAATTATTAGATGCTCGTACAAAAGCTCGCCTTGCAAAAGATTTTGCTGAATCAGATAGATTACGTGATGAACTTAAAAAGTTAGGTTATAGTGTGCGAGATATCGGAGGAAGCGAACAAGAAATTTCGAAATAGTTTCAAGTTTTTAGCCTGCCTCGCCGGCAAGGCTGGTTTCCAGAGGGTACTTCTAACCCCGTGTCATCCTGATGAAAATCAGGACCTGCCTCGGCCGGCCGGCGGGTCCAGTGTCCACTGGATTCCAAATTAAATTTGGAATGACACAAATTTCATTTCAGTTTCGTAATTTAATATAAAGGTTATAAACCTTTTTATGTCGTTACTCGGCCTAAATATAAAAGATTACTTTTCTACTTAGCTCCTCGCTAGCCATAATAAAAAAAGCTACTCCTAGGCGAACCATCGGAGTAGCAACCCTTAGAGAAATCATAGCAACGTACGATAACCATATTCAGTATATTCTTAATTCTCTTTTCCAAAAGTGGATAATTCAGTGATTTAAAAAAAGACAAAAAGCACCTGCCATTTTTAGACGGCAGGTGAAATCTTGGCTTTTTACACTGTTAATGCATCCTTGCTAAAGGGACGCCCTAAGCAATTTATATATTATACTTATATTCAAAAATATTCAACTTGAATTAAACCCTCAACC
>DOZK01000035.1 GCA_003518045.1 Candidatus Nomurabacteria bacterium | reverse complement strand
CAATTAGAGTGCTAATTCAGGTCGGCCTTATGCTATAAGCTTTTTTAGATCTTCTTCGGATATAATTTTTATATCGAATTTTATAGCATCATCTCGCTTACTTCCACCTCCTATCCCAGCTAATAAATAATTAGTACTTTTGGAAACACTAGTTGTAACTTTACCACCATTTTTCTCAATTAATTCCTTAGCTTCATCACGGGAAAGGCTCGGTAGTGTGCCAGTTATAACAAAAGTTTTATTAAATAATTTTCCATCAGTAATTACTTTTTCAGAAGTTACTTTTAAGTTTGGGATTAGGCGCGCGAGTAACTTTTGATTCGAAGAGTTTGCAAAATAAGAAACGAGCGCGTCAGCCACCTTTTCCCCAACTCCTTCTATCTCTGATAATTTTTCCACTTGTGCTTCACTAATTTCTTTTAAATTAGAAAAATGTTTTGCAATATCTTTTGCTGTTTGTTCTCCAACATGACGAATACCAAGCGAATACAAAAATCTATGAAGTGGTACAGTTCGTGAATTTTCTATAGAAGCAATTATATTTATAGCGGACTTTTCTCCAAAGCCTTCTAATCCTTCTATGTCTTCTTTTTTAAGTTTATAAATTGATGATGCGTCAGTAATAAGACCAATATCATGAAAAGTTTCAATTATTCTTTCTCCTAATCCATCTATATTCATTCCTTTTTTACTAACAAAATGTATTAATCCTTCCAAATGTTGAGCAGGACATGATTTATTTAAACAATAAAGTGCGGCAGATAATTCTTTACCAATTTGTATACGAGATAATTTACTATCGCATGATGGACAATTTGTTGGCATAACAAAAGCTTTTGCATTTTTCGGACGTAAATCTTTTATAACATCAAATATCTCTGGTATGACGTCCCCAGCTTTACGTAAGCTAACAGTATCCCCGACTCTTACATCTAATCTTTTTATTTCATCTTCATTGTGTAATGTAGCACGCGACACAGTAGACCCAGCGAGTAACACTGGTGCAAGTTCTGCAACAGGAGTTATAGCACCGGTCCTTCCAACTTGTACTGTTATGCCGAGTAATTTAGTCGCTACAACTTCCGCCGGAAATTTATAAGCAATTCCACCTCTGGGACATTTTGCAGTGTGTCCAAGCTCGTCCCATAAATATCGCTCGTTTATTTTTATAACAAGACCATCTATTCCGTAATCTTCTGTATGTCTTTTTTCAATCCACTTTTCATAAAAAATTTGCGCTTCTTTTAAATTTTTACAAACTTTTCTATCTTTATTTACCAAAAATCCAAATTTAGAAAGTAACTCCAATTCTTCTTCCTGTGTTTTGCACTTCGCACTGCTGTGCTCAGTGTCTCGCAACCTAAGTTGCTCGATATCATACGCGTAAATCTGAATGTTACGTGTTGCAACAATTTTTGGGTCAAGCTGTCTTAATGTCCCAGCTGCCAAATTACGAGTATTCGCATACAAGGCTAGTCCATCTTTCTCACGTTCTTTATTTATTCTCTCCAAATCTTTTTTCTTCATCCAAGCTTCACCAACAACAGTAATAGAAATTTTTTCTGGCAACACCAACGGTATTGATTTAACTGTTTTTATATTCTCTGTGATATCTTCACCAATTTCTCCATTACCACGAGTGGCGGCACGGACAAAATTCCCATTTTCATAAGTAAGCACTACTTTAAGTCCGTCTATTTTCATTTCAGCTACATAAGTTGGCGTCTCTTTAATATTTTCTTTTTTAAGAATTGTTAAATTTCTATCTTCCCAATCAAGTAATTCTTGAAAATTAAAAACATTATCAAAACTCCACTGTTTAACTTCATGTATTACTTTTTCAAAATGGTCTATTGTATCCCCTCCAATACGAACAGTTGGTGAAAGTGAGGAATAAAATTCTGGATTATTTTTTTCTAAATTTTCAAGTTCGCGCATTAAAGAATCATAGACTTCATCAGATATTTCTGGCTTATCATACACATGATAAAGCACGCGATGTCGCTCTAAAAGCTTTCTTAATTCAGTTATTCTAGCTTCCACTTCTTTCTTATTCATATGTTAATTATATCATGGGCAGACGGGGCAGACATTAGACAGTAGATTTTAGATTTTAGATTTTAGATAATGCAAATACATAAATACCGTATAGTGAACTGATTTCTAATGAAGATTATTTTTGTCAGAAACTGAATGCAATACAAGGCGTCTAGGAATTTTTCTAGGAGACGTAGTTAATGCTACGTTGACGCAGAAAAATTCCGTAGCAACGCAGTAGTGCGTCAGTTTCTGACAAAAATTACTTGATTTCTGTTTCGCTGACCACTGCCCTTTCAATCGGCGTAGACCCCCTAGTCCCCGGGCAACTCGCATAACCTTGTGAAATTATTTGTCTATAATTTGGTGTTTTATTTACTGTAACTTTTGCACATCTCTCCGTATTGTCTCCTAAGTTCATATGTAAAGTAAATATAGAAGTTCTGCCACTTTCTTGATTTCCTAAAGAATTAGGACGCGTAAAAGGTTTAACGTCAAAACCATTTGTGTCAGGATTAAATATTTCTGATGTTGCACATTTAATACTATCTCCTCCAGATAAGGTAAGTTGATTAAGTCCCTGCGAAGTTCTTTCTGCATTTATTTTCGAAAGTACTGTTGCTGCGTCTGTTGTATCGCTAGATTGAAAAATACCCAAACCAGTATCTGGATCTATATAAGTATCATCAATTGCAATAGCACACATAAGACCATTGTCCGCTGCATAATAAGCAAATTGACTCTCTCTAGATAATCTAGAAAAATAAAGTTCTTTAACCAAAATAAGAGATATAGCTGTTGAGACAGTTAAAATAATAGAACTGATTAATAAAGTAAATGGTACAACGAAACCACGCGACTTACTTATTTTTTTCTTGTAAAGATTAAAATTTATCATATTATTTATGTATATGGAGAAAATCTACCAACTTTATGGAACGAGTATAACCATTTGACCGCCTGAAAGTAACAGTTGATGTTACTCTTAAATCATCATTATAATTTGCATCCAATCCAGAAAAAGTTGGGATTGATTCTACTTGAACTTTTCTAGTAAAAAATGTTGGCGCTCCAGAGACTCCACGTGTTCCAGCACACATATATAAACCAGTAGATGCTAAATATAAACTGCTACATGAAGAACTCGTTGATAAATACTTTGTTGGAGTAGTAAATTCATTTGATGTCATATCAATAAAATCGTATGAGCAACCAACAGAGTCAAAACAAGATGGTGAAGCAGAAAGATACCCCTTAAAAACCCTCCAGGCTGTCTCACTTGGCATTTCATAAATACCATTCCCATCTGGATCTGTTGCCTGA
This sequence comes from Candidatus Nomurabacteria bacterium, assembly GCA_003518045.1. Lineage (GTDB taxonomy): Bacteria > Patescibacteriota > Minisyncoccia > Phycocordibacterales > UBA5272 > UBA11704. The sequence goes on along the minus strand of DOZK01000035.1, from coordinate 15,732 downwards.
CAAATTGAATTTACAGTTGTATCACCAACGCACTTTAAATAAATAGATTCTTGTAAATGATGAAGTAACTCAGTTGCTTCCTGTGCTAAATATGTTGCTGTCATTACATCTTTTGTCTGCCTTGCATAACTTGATGCATTCAATGCAACAGTAAGTGGACCCAAGATAACCGTTGTTATAATTAATACTGCCACCAAAGTCTCAACTAAAGTAAAGGCTTTCATATTTTTAATAACTAATATTTTTCTTGCCTCATTCCCGTGAAGATGGGAATCCAGATAGAAGACACTGGATCCCCGCATACGCGAGGATGACATACGACACAAAAAAATACTCGGCAAATTTTGTATAGCTATTACTTTTTTAATAACCGATATTCTGTTTGTAAAAAATGATTTCATAATTTATTTATCAATTTTTCTAGTTGAGGTCGTAGTTTGAACTGCAAAATTAACTTGATTTGTCTGTGATTTTGTTGTTACTCCAGAAATAGAAATTGTTATCACCGGTTGTATATAGTCAACTGGAATAGTCCCTGTACCTTTTACAAAAAAAAGTAAACTTTGAATTTTTATATCAGAGGCTGTAACCTGAATAGCAGGTACAGTTGTATCCCCTGCTGGAAATGATTTTTTAAAGAGAGCTCCATTAGAAACATAATAAGCAATTCTGTCATTTGAGGAATTTGTTGATGTTAAACCATTTGATGGTTTGAATACAAGTGCATTATTACCTGTAGAATAAAGACAGTCTTGTCTGTCTGGCATTATTGCTGGGGGATTTAACGCAAAAGAAGAATCTGTACAATAAAAAGTTGAACCATAGCGAATATCACGAACCATTTCCTCTACGGCAAGATTAATTCCATCTATAACTACTTGGGTTTGTTGTAATTTAACATTAACGGCTTGTGCTGAAAATAAAGCACCAATTGCAACAGTCATAATGGTAGTAAAAAGTGCAATAACAACCATAAGTTCTACTAAAGTAAATCCTTTCGCTCTATATTTGAATTTTAATTTAAAAAGATTTTTCATATTAAATACATGAAGCTATTGCTGTTCTAATCATACCAGAATTATAAACTTCGACTGAGCGAATATGACCAACCGAATAAGGTATCGGGGATTTAAATTCAATACAAGCTTTAGAATAAGACGTAGTATTGTTTCCATTAAGATATATATTTGGTCGTGCTGATGGTCGTGTGAAAGAAATAGTTAAGGATGTATTAACTGTTTCTGAACAAGTAATATTTGGTGACTGCCCAACACAAACTTTTGTAATCTTATAATTCTTAGGAATAGATGTAACACTATTTGTTTCATCTATTGGTGTTATATCATATAAACCATTACCAATAGGAAGACCATAGAAACTTGCTACCCCATAATTACTTACACTATCCCCAAAAAGTGTTACAGCACTTAGCGTATTAGCATCTACTATTTTTATATAAACACCATAACCGCCCAACGAGGAATTAACTGAATCAATAGCACTACCTCTTACTTGGGCTTCTCTTACGAGCAAGGCTGTAGTTTGTACACTATTTATTAATGTCATTCGAATTGCTGACTCTGGATAATTAAAAAGAAGTAACCCAGTCATAAGCATCATGATGGCTATACTAATCATTAATTCTACCATCGTAAAACCACGTATAGACCGTCTAAAAATAGATATAAACTTCATCTTTCAATGGTAACATTAAGCAAATAAAGAAGCGATAGAAAATAGGTCAATGTCTGTGAACAATACAAATAGAAATGCGAATACTATAAACGGCACAAATGGTATTGTCATATTTTTTCTTTTACTTTTCTCAGTTAGAAAATATTTAACAGCACCAAATATAGCACCAGCCCAAATAGAAATAAGAAATACAGCCGAACCTTGTGCGAGACCAAAGAATGCACCAACTCCAAAAAATAGTATTACGTCTCCAAATCCTAAAGCTTTTCCTTTTGAAACAATCCAAATTAAAAGAAAAGGAAGGGCTACTGCAAATGGCGCAACGATTATTAAGAAACTGGGCTCATTTATATAAGATTTAACAAGAACTATTAAAGATAACATTAAATACCCGAAAAGATATGATACAGGGATATAGGAATGTGCTTTATCATACAAAGCTATTACACCAAGAGTAATAAATAGCAAAGTATAATAAACAAACCAAATAGCAGAGACGGATAATGACGCTTCCCCTTTCATCATAAATTGATAGAGAAGCACAAACACTAATCCATAAATTGCTTCTATAATTAATGCAGATATACCATAGGAACTTTTACAATGTCGACATTTTCCGCGGAGGAGTAGATAGGAAAAGATAGGGAAAAGGTCATACGCGCGAAGTGCCTCTCCGCAGGAGAGGCACTTACTACGAGTTTTTATTATAGAAGCAACGTTAAGTCGTGTAGCTATAACCTGTACAAAGCTTCCAATTGAGGCACCAAAGAAAAAAGAAAGAATGTAGAACACAGAATAAATAAACTTTAGTATTGATTTGTTAAATCAAAGACACATTGAGCAACCGTTGTACAAGTATCGAACCCTGTAGCGATACCCTCAGCGCCTTCAAAGTCAGTAGTAGCTGATGGACTGGTGGCAGCTTCAACCATACCACTTACCCAATCTGGGTATGAAATTGTAGACGCACCAAGAAACCAAACACAGGTTGGACTAGTCAAAACAGCCCCGTTTGTTGCACCTGTACAATCTCTATCACTCTTAAGAGCTTCTGCATATACATCCAAGTGAACACCTAGATGATAACCATATCGTGTGGCTGCACCGCCTGCTGGAGTTCCTGTATAAACTACATAAGCAAATCTATCTCTAAGAGGAAAATCTGCTGCGGTAACAGTACCAGCAACAACATATGTAGGCAACACTGGCATATATTTAGGCATTAAATCTTGTAATTTTGCAGGATATTGACCATTTGCCTCTGCATATTGTTCAAGAGCTGATGCAACTGATTTTAGTTCAGCCATTTTCTTCACGTCTTTTGCTTTCTTTCTAGCATTTTGAATTGGGGCTGCAATAATGGTTGAGAGTAAACCAATAATAGCGATAACCACCAAAAGTTCAATAAGTGTAAATCCACGGAAACCTTTTTTCATAAATGTGTTTGACATAATTTTTTTCTATCTTTAGTAGATATTATAAGTATAGTACTGTACAAGAAAAGCACAAGGAAAACTGGGGATAGCGGGGAATAGTAGTAGGCAATTAGCAATAAGGGCATTAAATGGATTATGAAGCCTTGTGTCTTGTGTTGTCATACCCGCGAAGGCGGGTATCCAGAGTCTTCTGATTTAAGCAAGTAGTAAGCAGTAATACAAATGCAGACACTGGATTCCCGTTTTCACGGGAATGACACAAATTCAAGTTTCATAATTCGAACTATTAAAAGAAACTTCAAAGGGGTGGCCGAAGGCCACCCTCATTGAATTTTCCCTTATTGCTAATTACTTACTGCTATTTGCTAATTAAGTTATCGCTGAAGACAATGAATACATTGGCAAGAGTACAGCAGACACAAGCACTCCAACTCCAAGACCTAATCCAACAATCATAGCTGGCTCTATAAGCCCAATAACACTATCAATAGAAGTATCAAGCTCTCTTCTGTAAAAATTAGCTAAATTTTTCAAAATATATCCTAACTCGCCTGTTTCTTCACCAATATGTACCATTTGCACCAAAATATTTGGGACAAGAGGTTCTTCATATAAAGCTTTTGAAAAAGCGGTACCAGTTTGTACTTTTTGCGACACTCTACCAAGTAATTTTTTATAAACAGTGTTATCTACCACGTCTGCTGTAATATCAATAGACCTAACAATCGGCACACCACTTGAAAGCATTGTATTCATATTATCCGCCAATCTTTGCAAAAAAATTCTTTGTATTAAAGTTCTTATTACCGGTATTTCTGACATTATTTCATCTATTTTTTCTTTTCCACCTTCTGTTTTTGACCATCTATAAAAAAACCAGCCAGCTATAATCATAGTAGGAAATGCAAACATCCAATATTTTACGAAAATATTTGATATTCCAAGCACAATTTGTGTAACCATAGGAAGCTCCGCCCCTTGCTCTGCAAAAAGTGCCGCCATCTTTGGAATAACAAAAGTAAACATGGCAATCATAATCACAATAAATGTCCCAACAACGAAGGACGGATAAGTCAATGCCTTTTTTACTTTCTGCCTAAGCTCATAATCCCTGTCCATAAAATCTGCCAAATATAAAAAGGCTTCATTTAATTTTCCACTTTCCTCGCCCGCCTTTACCATGCTCACATAAAATGTAGAAAATAATACTGGACGTTTAGCTAAAGCGTCCGACAAAGAAATTCCTCCCTCTATATCATCAGCCACACCAATTAATTGTTCTTGAAGGGCGAGATTATCATTCTCCGCAGCTAATAAACGAAAAGCTTTAAGAGCAGAGACTCCAGCTTCGAAAAGAGTTGCTACCTGACGAGAAAAAATAACAATATCTTTCTGATGAATTTTTTGTTTAAAAATACGCAGATTGGAAAAATCAAAAGCGGAGGCTTCAACTTTTTCTTTTATATCAACAATACTTAAACCTTTTTTTTGAAGCAAAGAAATAGCATTATCAAGAGTTGTGCCATTTATATCTGCTTCTACTTTTGTTCCTTCTTGATTTATTGCTGTGTAATGAAAAATCATAATAATTAAAACTTTTTATATAAGTCTCTCAAATATATTTTGGCGTCTTGCAAATGCGTAAGCATCATCCTTTGCAACCTCTCCAGTACGCACCAGATTAGCAAGATATCTGTCGAGGTCAATCATTCCTTCTTGTGAGCCAGTTTCAATCAAAACATCTATTTCATGAGTACGGCGTTCACGAATAAGATTTGCTACAGCTGGCGTATTAAGTAAAAGTTCAACTGCAGGAACAAGTCCACCTGAAATACGAGGAACTAAACGTTGAGAAAGAACACCAATTAAAGATGATGCTAATTGTAATCTAATTTGGTCTTGTTGGTCTCCTGGGAAACTATCAATAATTCTATCTATTGTTTGTGCGGCAGAATTAGTGTGAAGAGTAGACAATACTAAGTGTCCAGTTTCTGCCGCTGTTACTGCAGTTGCTATTGTTTCTTTATCACGCATTTCACCTATCATAATTACATCTGCATCTTGTCTAAAGATATGCACGAGTGCATCATTAAAACCTTTTGTATCAACTCCAACTTCACGTTGTTCTATTAAAGATTTATCTTGATCAAATCTAAATTCTATCGGGTCTTCAATTGTTACAATATGTCGTTTTGATTCACTATTAATTAATGAAATCATCGCAGCTAATGTTGTAGATTTTCCATTTCCCACTGGCCCAACAACCAAGAAAAACCCTTGTTTTTCACGAGTAATTTGAATTACTTGATCTGGCAAATTAAGCTCAGCTATTCCCTTTACTTTTGGTATTAGACGAAGTGCTACAGAAATAACACCATGTTGAAATGATGCGTTCCCTCGGAGACGATATTCTTTTCTATGTTCATAAGAAAAATCTAATTCTTGAGTAACAACAAAATTAGTAAGAGTTTTTTCTCCAACCATTTGTCGTAAAAATCCAAGAGTATCTTCCGCTGTTAATTCTGTTTTTCTAGTGAGAGGAATTAACTCACGATTAACACGAACGGTTGGAAAAGAACCAACAGTTAAGTGAAGGTCTGACCCAGTTTCTTTAACTAGAGTCATTATTAAATCATCAAGTTCGGATTCGTAGTTCATATGGATAGATTTTAGACATTAGACAATAGATTTTAGATGCATGCAAGAAATTCATGTTACATTAAAAGTATATCAAGGATACGAGCATATACAATTGTATAACTCACAGAGGGCGGGATATAAGAAGCACGGAGGATGGAGTAAGGAGTAGGAAATACAATATCTAGGTCATTCCAAACTTGATTTGGAATCTAGTGTCCTGTTTTAAAACCTAGACACTGGATCCTGATTTTCATCAGGATGACACCGTAAGAGACGGTTTCTTAATTAAAAGTATTTTTAAGCACAAGAAAATGATTTAACTTGAGATTTTGAAAGAAGATGTACGTCTTTAAACCAAAGAAATTGAGATGAATGCAAGGCACGAAAGATTTTTTCGACCAATCCGCCAGCTGGCGGAGTACATAACTACGTTGCGGGAGAAAAAATCTTTCGTAACAAAGCAGTCACTTAATTTTATTAGCAACATATAAAAAGTCAGAATTTGCTTTAGATGCGAGGCAAGAAAAGTTTTTGCGACCAAAATTTACAAGTCGTACATTGCGGGAGCAAAAACTTTTCTTAACGAAGCAGATGAAGTAAATTATGGCTTTTTAAAGTTCGTTGATTTCGATAAAAGGAATACGTCCAGCTATACATTTAACTATCGCATCCTCTTTCATTGTTATCATTCCATCAGCACGAGCTAATTTCCAAATTTCTTCTTCACCTTTTGAATGAAGCACCGCTTCTTGAATTGCTCCAGTAAATGTTAACACTTCAAAAACTGGTACACGCCCTTTTGTTCCGTTGGCATATGTTGCATTTGGTTTGGCTTCATAAAGTGGCTGATCAAGTGGAAGTTTTGATTTAAACTCGTCAGGTAAGTCTTTAAAAGATTTTTGAACAAGCTCTGTTAATCCTGTATTCATTTCCATTTTACTTCCACACCCTTCAGCAATTTGACGAGAAAGTCTTTGTCCAATAGTTGCTATCAGTGTTGGAGCAATAAGATAAGGTTCAATTCCCATATCCAAAAGACGAGTTACCACACCAATAGCTGTGTTGGTGTGAATTGTAGAAAATACTAAATGTCCTGTTAATGCTGCTTGAATTGCTAGCTGGGCAGTTTCCGCATCACGAATTTCTCCCACCATAATTACATCAGGGTCTTGACGCAAAATAGAACGAAGTCCGGAAGCAAAAGTATAACCAATTTCTGGAAAAACTTGAGACTGATTCATACTTCCAACGTTATATTCAATCGGGTCTTCAAGTGAAACCACATTTAAATGTTCGCGGTCAATTTCATTTAACATAGAATAAAGCGTAGTTGTTTTTCCAGATCCTGTTGGCCCGCAAATTAATATCATGCCATAAGGTCTGTCTAATGCTGCACGAATTTCTCTCATCATTTGTTCTGAAAATCCAAGTTTATCAATTGGACGCACTCCTTTATAACTATCCAAAATACGAATAACGACTTTCTCTCCGTAATAACCAGGAAAGGTAGACACACGATAGTCAATGTTGTGGTCTCCAAATTTTGTACTAAAACGCCCGTCTTGTGGTTTTCTTTTTTCATCAAGTTTCATTTGACAAAGAATTTTTACACGCGCAATAAGCATCGGGTGAATTCTTGGCGGAAGTGATGTTGCTGTTTCTAGCTGTCCGTCCAAGCGGACGCGCGCCCGAAGTGCAGTCCCAGTATGTTCAATATGTATATCACTCGCAGCATTATCTATGGCATAACGAAGCATAATACTAAAAATATCTGGCACTGGTAATTTTGCCAAGTCTCCATCAATTCCACCATCTATATCAGTTAAATCTATATCGTCTGACTGTCCTTTCTCCTCTTCATCTTTTGTTACATAAGATAAAATTTGATCATCTATTTTAGAAGAAAGACTTGCTTTATCTTCTATATCATTTGGGGTTAATCCAAAATGTTTTCTATAAGCATCATAAGTAATTAGATAAACTTTATAGGCCTGATGATCAGTGCCAAATAAAAATTGCAAACTATCCAACACATTTCCATGTTCCGGGTCAACAACACCAACTAAAAGAACATCATCTTTTAATTCAAGTGGAATGGCTAATAATTGTTTTGACTGAGTAACACTAATATATTTAGTGAGCTCTTTTCCTTCTGGAACCTCAGTTTTATAAATAGGTAAACCATAAAGAATACTACGGACTTCCGTAACGTCTTCTCCTTTTATATTTTTTTTAACTAAAACATCATCAACCAAAACATCATCACGAAGAGAAAGATCAGATTCAATATCTTTTGCTTCAAGTTCAGTTAATTTATTTTGACTAACAAAAAGGTCAAGTAAAAGCATTATAGTTTAAAAATTGATTAATTCGGAGAAAACGGATTATCCCTACCGCGGTTAATACTTGGTAAAATTACTTCAGAAAAATCCTCTAACTGGCGAGCAATTTTACCTGTCATAAATGAACGATTATTTAATACGATGTGGTCTTCATTAAGAGCCTTAAGTAGAAGTGTCATATTCGGACCAAATAGTGGTTGAGTTGTCGATATTGTAGTTATTGGTGCTTTTTCACTTATTAATGTATATCCATAAAATAATGCTCCGAGAAAAATACACAAGACAATTACTTCTATTAAAATACTTTTCTTTTCTGTTAGAATATTTGGTACTTGCATAGATTTTATTTTAAGTAATAAGTTTTTAATGTAACTTTGAAATCAATAAAATCCTCTGCTTTATCTGGTATAGAAAATTTAACTGAATCTATTGTAAATAATCTTAAACTGTTTTCATAATTACGCATAAACTTTTTAAAAGTCCCATATGTTGTTTTGGTACCAAAAGAAATATTATAAGACCCCCTAAGTTTATCAGATGAGTTTATTTCAATGGCAGAAAGGTTGGTTAAGGCCAAACCAGATTCGTCTGCTATATGAGTAATCTCACTTAAAAGATGTATTTTCTCTATTTTCATCGGGACCATTAGCAACATTTTTTGTTTTTCAGCTTCTGTAATTAATTCATATTCTGCTTTCAAATCTTCCCCTTGTTTAAAAATAGAATCGGCTCTATCCATTGCTTCTTTATATTGTGAGGCTTGTACTTTTAAATTAGAAACTCCGCCTCGTGATGGTGTCCACACAGATCCAGTACCACTCCACAATGGCCCTATAACTAAATAATAAAGAGCTGCTGATGAAACTATTAGTAAGATGTTAATAAGTTTTGGTGACATATAATTAATTAGGCGTTGTGCTTGCTTTTATCGGTACAGATGAAGTCGCATTTGGTATGGTAGTTGTTCCTGTGGTTTCCACATCGACAATTTCTTTAGATTTAGGGAAACTATCTTCTGGAAGTTTTCCTAAAATGAGGACAGCCATTTTAAGAGAAAAATTTATCCTGCCTGATGCAGTGTCCAAGGAAGGATTCTCATAATCAATAGCACTAATATAATCTTTTTTAAATTCATCACGATTAAAAGTATCTATTTGTTGGGCAATAGATTTATAGGACGGGGCTGTGCCAGTTATTTTTAAATCATAATTTTTAGTTAAAATATTTTTTGTCAATTCAAAACTTTTATATGTTATTGGATTTTCTATACTCTTTTCAAGAAGAATAAAAGCGGTATTAACGGAAGTATGTTCATTTAATACTTGACTCACGACTTTTATACGATTAGACAGTGATCTCATTTGTTCTAAATTAATAGAACCAACAGTGTTATCTTTTTCATCAAGATTTTTCTTTTGAGAATCAATACTCGAAATTAAATATCGCTGATAACCAAAAAGTGCAATAGCAGAAAAAACTAAAATACCTAAAATAACATATAGAAGAATTCTGAAGAAACTAATTTTATCTGGTTCTTCTCGCTCATTAAGTGGCATTCCTCCAACTGGGCTTGGAGGAACTTGAATTCTATTAGCGTTTGTAGAAAAGACAGGAATAGTAACAGTAGCAGGAGTAGCTACTTTTACTTCTGCTTCTGCTTTTACATTTGGCTCTGCTTGTGTTGGTTTAAATGAAAACGGCATTGACTATTTATTGGGGTGTTAATTTTTTTAGAGCGCATCCGATAGCCACTGCATAAGACGGTCCAACTTTGGCTATCATTTCAGCTAAAAATGATGGTACCTCTATCTGCTCAAATGGTGTTATAACACGACCTGCTATGTGAACTGTTTGATTATATACATCTATTATTCCAGGTACACGCGCACCACCACCGGAGAGAATTATTCCCTCTATATTCTGATTATACTTTCTTTCATACATAAGAGATAGACGTGCGACCTCACCAAACAGTGGATAACTAGAAAGTTCCATAATATCTTTTACATAAGGATTAGATTTATCTCCTAAATATCCAAAAGTTTGTTTTGTTTCTTCTGCTGTATCAATTGGAATAGATAATGCTTTTGAAAGTTGTATTGTGCTATCTTGTGAGCCACGACTGATGACGTGCATATCTAAAACAATTGATTGATAAGTTAAAGAAAGAGTTGTAACTTGCGCACCGATATCAACATACAAAACCATTCCCTTAGCGAGTGGAGATGACCCACGAATTAAACTATATCCATTTATTTCATATTCAACATTTTTTAATTCTAATTTTTGTACCATACGGTCATAATTAGTAAGCGTCTCATTATTTACTGCCGCAAGCACGACATTTATCATTCTTTCTTCTGCGCCAATATTTATATTTGTTGGAACATGCCACCAATCCATCTGTACTTCAGTTAACGGAACAGGAATATATTTACGAGCCTCAAGTGGCATCATTGTACGCAATTCATTATCTTCAACTTTTGGAACTTTTACCAAAGAAACATAGGCGGCGGATGGGTCGATTGCTACCGTTGTGTCTTTTGCTGTAATTTTTGCTTCTTTAAATAAATCTTTTAAAGCTTCAATGGTTTTTTCTTCTCCTAGGTGAACTGCTTGACCTGAAGCGAGACCAGCATAAGGACCAAGGGCTATTTCTCCATAAGTCTCTAAAACTATTTTTTCTTTATCACGTTTAAGTTGCACAACTTTAATAAAAGATGTTCCAATATCAAGCCCAACTGATTCTAATATTTCATTTTTTGAAGAAAAGAAAAACATATATTATTAAGTATACACTGGTTATGCTAAGTCGAAAGTGAAAACCAAACGTTAGGAGTTAGAAGTTAGACGTTAGGGGTGGGGATATAATTTCTAATTATCAATTTTCAAAAAATACAAAACACTCATGTATTGTCATTCCAACTAAAGTTGGAACCTGCCTCGCCGGCGGGCGGGTCCAGTGTCTGGTCTTTATAATTTGTATTTCAACTTCTAACCCCTAACCTCTAACTTCTAACTGTTAGTATTTTTTGAACTTTCAACTTTCTAGACTAAACTTAATCTATGTGGACTATCAAAAACTATTTAGCAAAAATACTTGGCTATTTATTTCCCTCATGTTGTTATATTTGTAAAAAAGAAGGAGAAACTATTTGTGATAAATGTATAAAAACATTTCCAAAAAATATAGACATATTACCTCAATATATAATTAGCGTTTTTAGTTTTAGAGATGAAAAAATAAAAAATATAATTCACGCAATAAAATATTATCATAGAAAAGATTTAATAAAACCCCTCGCGAGAGAACTCGCGAAAAAGATACAAGATGAAGGATACGCGAAGCAAGAATCAAATGAATTAACTAATAACCAATTACTAATAACTAATAACTGTGTTTTGATTCCCATCCCCATGCCAACCATTAGAAAATATATGCGTGGATATAATCAATCAGAATTAATTGCAAAAGAAATATCTGAAATATTATCAATACCAATGAATACAAAATTACTTGTGCGAAGTCGTAATACTAAACGCCAAGTAAAAACTTTTAATAAAGCTGAGCGCATGAAAAATCAGTGTCATAGTTTTAAAATTATCGGTGATGTTTCTAATTTAAATATAATTTTAATAGATGATGTAACAACAACTGGAGCAACAATTAGCGAAGCAAGAAATATTTTATTAGAACATAAAGCGAGGGAAGTGCAAGCAATTACGATAGCACATTAGTGCCCAGTTGTTAGCCACTAGGGGTTAGAAAATACAAATGCAACGCGAGCGAAACCTTCGGTTTCGCTCGCGTTGCATTTGTATTTCACTATTGGCTAAACCCTAGTGGCTAACTACTAGTTCGACCCAAACATTCCTCTAAAGAAACCCATCATTCGTGAACCAATATCTTGCCCAACTCCTTCTGTACTAACTCCTTTAACTTCCCCGAATCGTCTCGGCATAGGTTTTACCTTTTCATCTGTACTACTTCCAACATTCTTTCGAATGTCTTCTTTTTCTGCACGCATAATACGAGTAGATGTTCCATTATTTGTTTTTCTTTCGGCAATAATTGCTTTTATTTTTGTCTGATATTCATCACGAATTAATTTTACCTTTGTCTCCATTTCTATAGCAAGAACTTTTATTTGTGCATCAATTGCATCATCTCCTGTAGAAAGAACTGGCATCATACCTTCAGATTTTCCCTCAATATCTTGTGTTGGCATAGGGCGAGTACTTGAAGCAACCACTTTTTGTGCCACTGGACGTTTAACCATCTCACGTAACTTTTGTACTTGTGAATTCGTTTCAGCATTTACAAAAACTGTTCCTGCAATCAAAAGCACTGTTGTTATTGTTAATTTTTTCATTGTATTTTAATTTAATTATTAAACTTACGGATCTGTCATTCCCGCGGAGGCGGGAATCCAGTATTTTTTAAGTATAGCAACAAAATTTATGGTTACATAAATTTTAATTTTTAATTTTTAATTTTTATTGAACGCATTTGTGTCATTCCAACGAAAGTTGGAACCCAGTGTCCTCGAATCTTTTTTGAATAACAATATTGTTTCATTGAATATTTGTACTGAGTCTACCTGCATCCACTACCCACTACTTACTACAAACTACTCACTATTTCAATTTTCTGCTCCAAAATCTCATCTTTCTCTCCAAAATAAAAACTAGCTTTTATTTTTTCTCCATTTAAAACTTTTGGTATCCAAAATATATCGTCCGGCCACATTATTTTATAAGGTATTTCATCAACACTATACCAGTGGGGTGCCATCTCTTCACTTTCTGCCGGTTCCCCTTCCCAATTTTCTGTAATATATACATGCACCAATTGATTATAATCCGGTGTAAATTTAAAAGAAAAAGAAATCTCTCCAACTTTTTGAAGTTCTCTCGCTGTAATTCCAATCTCCTCTTTTGCTTCACGAATAGTTGCCTCTTCTATACTTTCTCCATCTTCAACTTTTCCACCGACGCCATTCCATCTACCAGCACCAAATCCCCTTTTCTTCATCGCTAAACATATTTCGATTATTTTCCCATCAACTTTTTTAACCAAAAACAAAAGTGTAGAATTTTTCATAAAATACAGTATAACTCAATCTGCGGAGAATGTGAGATTCGAACTCACGGAGCTAATAAAAGCTCGACGGTTTAGTAAACCGTTGGTTTAAACCACTCACCCAATTCTCCAATTTTTTAACGCGGTTAGACTTTGCGGAGATGGCGAGATTCGGTCATTACTTTGGTATTTTGTTTCGTAACTTCGTTACTCACAAAACACTCAAAGTTTTGACCTAAATAAAAACTGACAAAATTATTTATAAAAATACTGAGCCCAATTTTTATAAATAATTGTGTAGACCAGTTTTTCGCTTCGAATCTCACGTAATCATGTTTTAACATGATTACTGACATCTCCGCAAAATCTTTGCTTTGCTTCGATTTTGGCGGAGATGGCGAGATTCGAACTCGCGAGGGCTTTAAGACCCTGCCTCTTTAGCAAAGAGGTACGTTAGACCACTCTGACACATCTCCATTCCTGTTATCAGAATGACGTTTATTCTAACATAATTTTGCTTTCGTTTCCATTAACAAAAAACCAATTTGCATCTTAAACAATAGTTTGTTACAGTTTATTTATGCAGTCACCAAAGGCACAATTTAATACAACTAGTTATTATCAGCTCTTAATTTGAGGGCTGGTCTTTGGTAATGTTTCTCCATCAAAAACGAGCTCTCAAATGGGAGCTCGTTTTTGTTCTTTAACTAAGGAGAAATTAAATGTTTATAGGCAAAGAAGGTGTGGTCTATTCGGTGCTCCCAGTTTCTGGGGAGGAAAATTTGACCTACCTTGAGGCAATACCAGAGGAAAATCTTATAGGTTTTCAATTACGTAATGGACGTTACCATGCAGTAACGTATCATGATGGAGAGTGGGTGCCTACGCATCCATTTAATTTAGATGATTACTACGCAAAGCAAGTTGCTGAATGGACAAATGTGGGAATGAGCATGCCATGGAAACACCGCTTCGCATATTTCTGTCTTTATATAAGATGTTCAACTAGTTACCATAATCAATTTGGATCACATTCCTATTACTAGACATCTTTTCAACGACCCCTGTTTGGGGTCGTTTTTTTATATAAATTTTATCAAAAAAATTATTGTTTTATTAAATGTTGAGGAGATTTTGTATTTATATATGGAATCATAATTGATAAAAAGATTAATAAGCCACCTACAACCTCTTTAAGATTTAAGTATTCACTAAAAAATAAAATCCCAAATAATGCTCCAAATAAAATTTCTGAAGAATATATAAGTGTCCCAGGACCAAGCTCGACATACTGAAATCCAACTATTGTTAAATAAGATACAACAAAAAGTAAAATACCAAAGATAATTCCAGTAAGCCAACTAATAAGCGAGATTTGTGTAAAAAATAGTAAACTCTCATGATTAATCAACACTAATGCTAGTGATAAAATTATTCCACTAATCATAGCTATAGTAACTAAAAATATTCTATCTATTTTTTCTCCTAAATGTTTTCTAAAAGCATTACCTATTGCCTCTGCAATACCAGAAAGTAAACCAAAAATTATTCCTAAATTTATATTACTATTTGATATAGGAAATGTTAAAAGTATTAATCCTATAAATATTAAGATTATGCTTATAATTTTATTGATAGTAATTTTTTCATGAAAAAAATATGTACCAATGATAAATGAAGAGATAATTGACCCTACATAAAGAGCAAACAAGGTTATAGCTATTTTAGTTAATAAGATTGAAACAGTAAAACAAATAACAGAGACTGGGAAAGCAATTGAGTAAATGAATAAGTATTTTTTACTTGTATCTTTTATTGATATTTTTCTTTTTGCCAGTATTAATAGTGCAATGGATATTAATAATGCAATAAAATTTCTAAAAAATATTTGTTGGTATATCGTCAGGTCTGTACTGAGTATTCTAACCCAAATACCAAATGACCCTAATATCAATGCAGTTAAAGTTAATGATAAAAAACCTATAGTTTTATTTGACATATTTCTCAGTATTGTTGATTATACCAGCAATACTATCATATAACTTGGTTTTTTAATTTATTCTTTAGTTGAGTGTTTTATGAATAACAAAGTTATGAAATAAAATACCAACTTGGTGACCGAATATCTCACATTCTCCGCATAAACAAAAAATAGTAAAGATTAGTATCTTTACTACTTTTTGTTTACTGCAGAGATAAAGAAAGGAAGCCACCTGCGTGGCTTCCGGAGATTCGAATAGGGGTCGGGAAATCTTTTGTTTTGGTAATCCAAAACTGATTTTGTGACCGAATCCCAAATCCAAGTCAAATATTTTATATGTAATATGGTACACTATATCTATGCTTAAGAAGATCATTTATATTATAATTTTATTAGTATCTGGATCAATAAGTTTATTTTTAATTGGCGGCGGAGTACTGATAGGACAACTAAGTGACCTCTGGGAACACCCCTCTCACATTACTGTAGTTGTGGTCAGCTCTGTAATTTCATTTATTTTGTCGGGTTAATAAACATTTAGTGTTGGTATTTCTG
>DOZK01000016.1:16987-26210 GCA_003518045.1 Candidatus Nomurabacteria bacterium | reverse complement strand
CACTTAGAAATTGAATGTGGCCTTTTTTAAGATTAAATTCATTAATGATAAACTTATGCATTCTTATTAATGTCTTAATTGTTGAATCTCTCTGTCTTTCGGCAAACTCTCTAGCACCTTCGATATCAACTTCAACTTCACCAGCACCCACAACATAGCCAAACTTCCCACGATACTCAGCATGATTAAGTAACTGTATCACCGCTTCATCATTTTCAAATTTCTTCTTATTCTTTTTTACATATTCAAATGTAAAAGGATTTATTTCTGCTTCGACAACCAGAAAAACTCTGCTAACACTGTCATCTAAAATTCTAGTTTGTTCATGTAAACTAACTTGTGAATATGGGCCGTCTCCACCCCACATGTTTTCGATATCAGTATTAGTTAATTTATTAATTCTCTTATTAATTTCTTTCATAAAATTTTCCTTGACTTATTTTTTAGACTCATCTATAATTATGGTATTAGTGGCTTCGGCCTCCGAGAAAGCTCCCGCAAGGGGGCTTTCGATTTTTATGATATCTTGCACTTTAAGAATTACTTCTTTAAAATCTAAATCAGAAATAGACCCTATTTTTCTTAATAATCTTTTAGTACTAATTGTTTTTATTTGAGACAAAATAACCCAAGATTTTATAATTTCATGCTCTAATTTGTGATGATATTTATTTTGTTTTTCTTTTGTGGTTAAAGGCAAAACCCAAATCATATCTGTATTAAATTTTTTTATAATTAACATTGGTCTCTCAAAATTTTCATTTTTACCATCAGCTTCCACACCAATATTAAGCCCAGCACTACACCACCAAATTTCACGAGCGTAAAAGAAAAGATTTCTGTTTACAGTCTTTTTATCTGTTACTTTTTTCTCTTTATTCCAAGCATCAAAGTCTTTTTCCATACAAATATATTAACATAAACAAATAATTTATAATATTTATTTTGTCTAGCGAGGAGCTAAATAGAAAAGTAATCTTTTATATTTAGTCCGACCTGCCTCGCCGGCAAGGCGGGGCGACGACATAAAAAGATTCAAATACCGCGTAGCTTGCTACGTGTTAGTACAAGCGAAGCGAGTTCCTAAAATACCCCGCCTGCGAGCTTTGAGGAACCTTTATATTTTTGGACCTTTTACATTAAATAAATACCCTCATGCTATAATCAATCTATGATTGACCCAGAATTAAAAACACATTTGGAAACTATTGAGAAAGAACTTATTGAGCTTAGAAAAGGTAGTATTGGTTTACAACATAATTTAATAAGAGGAATTATTTATGGTGCTGGATATATTGTCGGAGCAGTACTAATAATTTTAATAATTGGTTGGATTCTAAATATTATTGGAATTATCCCCGCTCTTAATGATCAAGTAGATGAATTCCGTTCAGCACTGCAACGTATCGGTGGAACAGTAAAGTAATTATATAAATATGACAACTCAAAAAGCAGATAAGAAATGTATCGTTTGTAAAATTGATTTAAATACTCAAAAAAGTTTTAAAGAACGTGAAGACTGGGAAAGTGTAAAATTTTGTAGTAGCAAGTGTAGAAAAATGACGGAGGGGAAAAAGAGGAGATAATCTCTCCGTTTCCGCCATTAAAAAATTGATACCTATAGGTATCAATTTTTTAATGGCGGAAACGGAGAGATTCGAACTCTCGATAGAATTACTTCTATACCGCGTTTCGAGTGCGGGGCCTTCAACCACTCAGCCACGTTTCCAATTTTTTATTTAAACACCAAACTAATTTGTCATTCCCGTGAAAACGGGAATCCAATGTCTGTATTTGTATTACTGCTTACTGTTTACTTTAATTTAAAAGACACTGGACCTGCCTCGCCGGCAAGGCGGGTCCCCGCAGTAGCTTAGGATGACACATGCGAATGTATTTCGTACTCCCTACTCCTTTCTCCTTACTTCTTTTATCTTTGACTATCGACTTAACCAACTTTTTTCTTGTCGAACTAAAACACGGCTAGAATCATGTGTCTCGGACAATGTCATCTTCACCGCCCTCTCCATCCTCACACCCTGCGAACCCTTCATATAAATCAAATCCCCTTCCTTCAAAACTTTTACTAATTCTTTACCGGCATCCATGGAAGTATCACATTGCATAATATCTTCATCTTTCATGCCACCATCAAGCGCTCCCTCTGCTATCACTCGCGCACGAATTCCGACAGTATAAAGTTTATGCGCGACTTTTGCCACCTCCATACCAATTTTATAATGTTCATCATGTGTAAAGTCTCCAAGCTCAAGCATATCCCCTAACACCGCGATTTTAAAACCTTTCGCTTCCACTTCTCCTAAAGTTTTTAATCCATGCTCTGTTGCTTTCGGCGAGGCATTATATGTATCATCAATAATAATTGAATTATTCATTCCGTGAAGCAATCGCATGCGACCTTTAGATTTATCAGCATCTCTTAATGCAGAGCAAGCAACTGTTAAATCAATTCCTAATTCTTTCGCACAAGCAAGTGCTGGTAACGCACAATATACAGCTGACTTGCCGACAGTCTCAGGCAAAACCAAATGATGATTTTCATGATTCATTTTTATATCCGCCTCTATACCTTCAATTGGATTACCATAAACTTTTAAATTATTTCCTTTTATATCTGCCTCTGTATGAATACCGACACTAACTTTACGAGACACTAACTCTTCAACCATTTTCTTTGAATCATTATCGTCCGCATTCCAAATCAATAAACCATTTTCTTTTAAAGCCTTAACTAAATATTCTTTTTCTTTTACGACTGCTTCTCTGTTTTCAAAAAATTCTATATGCACTGGCACTTGGCCGAACTGAGTTACAACTACAATGTCTGGCTTTATCCATTCTGAAATTAATTTAATATCCCCTGGTCTGTCTGCTCCAACTTCAAGAACTAAATGTGTTGGATATGATTTTGAAAAAGGAACAAGAAGCCCACGCAAAAGTATAATTGCCCAACGAATTGGATTATTCCAGCCAGACTTTTCGCCTAAAATTGTAAGAGGCACGCCAAACTCACTATTCATACTTTTTTGTGAACGACGAACTGCAAAGTGCCCCTTCATCACAGAATAGATAGCATCTTTTGTGCTAGTCTTTCCAAGATTTCCTGTAACTCCAATTATGAAAGGTTTATGCCTAGCGAGTACCAACTTGGCTTCCCAAGTGAGAATGCGAATGATGAGGGGTTTGATTAAGTCTTTCATAAATAGATGGTAGAAAGTGGAAAGTAAAAGGTGGATAAATAAATACTAATACTAAAATTATAACATAATAAATACAGCTAGTATTTTGCGTTGTCATACCCGCGAAGGCGGGTATCCAGGTCAGTATTTTAAATGAAACACTGGATTCCCGCCTGCGCGAGAATGACACAGATACGAGTTTCGTAATTAAAAATTAAACAAACATTTTTTCTAATTCTTCATAAGATAACACATTAAAACTATCTATTATCTTATCGGCTTTCTCTAGTTCTTCTTTACTATTCCATTCGGTTAAAAAACCTATAGCCTTCATATTACCATTTTTTGCAGCTAAAATACCTGTTGCAGAATCTTCTATAACAACGCAGTTTTCTGGACTAATCTCCAGCTGATTTGCCACTTCCAAAAATATATGCGGATTAGGTTTGTGTTCTATTACATCTTCTGATGTAACAATGGAAGTAAAATATTGATTTATATTTACAGATAAAAGCATACTATGAGCTCTTTCACGTGTAGAAGATGTGCCAACACCCATTGGTATATTTTTCCTTTTAAGTTCTTCAAGGAGAGCCAACAAATCCTCATTATGGTTTGGATTATCATTCGCTAACTTGGTAGCAATTTTATGGGCCTTAGTTGAAAATTCATTTACATCACCTACATCAATTCCATAATCTTCTTTCCACATAATAATTTGATCACGAAGAGAATTTCCAAGATATTTTTTAATGGCCGTCTCATCAAAATGCATACCCATTGGTTCAACTAACACATTAAAAGACTCCCAGATATATTTAGTTGAATCAATAAGGACACCATCCATATCAAATATAACAGCTATTTTTTCTTTGTTCATGTTTAAAATTATAACACAAGAAAATGTCCCTCGAATATGTCAAAGTATTTAGTATTAACCCCTAACTTCTAACTCCTAACCTCTAACATCTTCTTATGTTCCTCTGTATTTAATTCTCCGCATTTCTTCCATTTCTTGTCACTTCCACCACAGCCACAACACCGTATGGCTGGACTACGCTTTCTTTAATTGAAAACTAACCAATTTTTCCATGACAATGTTTATATTTTATCGGAGTTCCATCTTCTTTAGTCGCTCCGCATGGACAAGGGTCATTACGTCCAACTTTTTCTTCTTTGTGTCCAAGGTCTATTGCAACTTGTTGATTTCTATTTGCTTGATTATTCTGCATTGCAATAACACCGTCGATATTTTCAATAAACAAAATTAAATCATGGGTCATCGTCTCTTCCATTCCTCTAAACATACGCAAACCTTCTTTTTTATATTCAATCAAAGGATCACGCTGGCCATAAGCACGCAAGTTCACGCTATTTCGCATATGTTCCATTTGATCCAAATGATCCATCCACAAACTATCAATCATTTGCAATAACATCATAGAAAGTACACCAATAAAAACTTCTTCAGTATATTTCTCACGCTTTTCTTTAATTAAATCTGCAATCTCTGGCTTAACAATTGCCAATGAAGCAAGTGTTTCTTCCAAGTATTCTTTATCCTTAAATAAAATCTTACGACGCTTTTCATAAATACTTCGACGCTGATGATTTAAAACATCATCATATTGAAGTGTGTGCTTACGAGTATCAAAATGGAAACCTTCGATTTTCTCCTGAGCAGATTCAAGGGCTCGTGATACTAATTTTGAATCAACTGGCTCGTCTTCTGGAATACCAAACTTTTCCATCATTCCTTTTATATTTGTCGAACCGAAAACTCGCATCAAATCATCTTCGAGTGATACGAAAAATTGTGTCTCACCGACATCTCCCTGTCGTCCTGAACGACCACGAAGCTGATTATCTATTCTGCGTGCCTCATGACGCTCTGTACCGATAACAAATAGCCCACCGGCTGCTAACACGTCTTCACGTTCAGATTCTGTTGCTTGAGGACCACCTAATTTAATATCCACTCCACGACCAGCCATGTTTGTCGCGATTGTTACTGCACCTTTTTTACCAGCCTCTGCAATAATTTCTCCTTCACGTTCGTGATTTTTGGCATTCAAAACTGCGTGAGTAATACCTGCATGCTCAAGATATTTTGAAAGCACTTCATTTTTTTCAATAGAAATTGTACCAATCAAAACTGGTTGACCTTTTTTATTTAACTCTTCGATTTTTCTAGTTAATGCTTTCCACTTTCCTTTTTCTGTTTGAAAAATAAAATCATTGTGGTCATTACGGTTGATTGGATTATGTGTTGGTACAGGAGTTACAATTAATCCATAAACTGTATAAAATTCTTCTTTCGAAGTGTCAGCTGTTCCTGTCATGCCGGATAACTTTTCATAAAAACGGAAATAATTTTGGAAAGTAATAGATGCAAGTGTGCGTGATTCTTGTTCAATTTTTACATTTTCTTTTGCTTCCACTGCTTGATGTAATCCATCTGACCAACGACGCCCTGGTTGCATGCGTCCAGTAAATTCGTCCACAATAATTACCTCATTATCTTTCACAACATATTCACGCTCACGAAGGAATAATGCTTTTGCTTTCACGGCAGTTTCCAAATGATGAACATAACGCATTCCTTCAACGGAATAAATGTTTGTTATGCCGAGTAATTCTTCCGCTTTTGTAATTCCATCTTCTGTTAAAGAAATGGCGCGTTGCTTTTCGTCCACTGTATAATGTTCCGCTTCAATTAATTTATCCGCAATAGATGCAAAAGTTTTATACATTTCACTTGATTCCTCAGCTGGTGAAGAAATAATAAGTGGAGTACGTGCTTCATCAATTAAAATAGAGTCGATCTCGTCCACAATTGCATAATGATGTTCACGTTGAACAAGCGCATTTTCTGAATAGCCAATATTGTCGCGCAAATAATCAAAACCAAATTCATTATTTGTTCCATAAGTGATGTCTGCTCCATACGCCTCTTTTCTATTGCATGGTTTTAAGAAATCATAAACAACTTTGTAAGCACCAACGTCATCGCGGTCTTTGTCTTCTTCTTTATGTGTACTATCGTATAAAAATGATGACTGATGATTTATAACAGAAACAGAAAGTCCGAGAGCGTCATAAACTTGACCCATCCAAACAGCATCACGACGTGATAGATAATCGTTCACTGTAACAATGTGGACCCCGCGACCAGTGAGAGCATTTAAATAAGCTGGAAGTGTAGCTACGAGTGTTTTTCCTTCGCCTGTTCGCATTTCTGCAATATGACCCATGTGAAGAAGCATTCCTCCAGTAACTTGCACGCGATAATGCATCATTTTAAGAGTACGGCGAGATGCTTCACGCACAAGAGCAAAAGCAAGCGGAAGTACTGCTTCCAAAACTTTCTTTTCTGTTTCTTTTAATTCTTTGCCAGTGAGTCCAGCGATATCGATTTGTACTTGTTCTTTTAAAGCAAGACTGCGAGATTTTAATTCTTCATCTGTGAGAGATTTTAATTCATCTTCATGAGAAAAAACCCGCTCAACGATAGGTTGTAACTTTTTAATGAGTTTTTTTGACTCGTCTGGAAAAAGCTTTGTAATGAAAGACATGGGGGTAACATTATAACATATTTTATGCTAAATTGCCTCTATTTTAAATGTATATAAAGTTGGAGTTCTGGCGTAAATTTTCAATTATCAATTTCCAATTTTCAAAAAAATTCAACAATTTTTAACCTGCCTCGCCGGCAAGGCGGGTTTCTAATTTTTAATTTTTATTTATAAATACGGCGCACTGTATCTGTATTGTCATCCCAGGCTTGACCTGGGATCCAGTGTCCGTATTTTATTAAAACTTTTATTAAGACACTGGATTCCAACTTTCGTTGGAATGACACGGACAAAAAAGGTAATACAAAGGCCCCGTCCTCAAAGGATTGGGGGCCAGAGTGACTTCTGCTCGTTTGTAACAAACATAGGCCTGTTGGGTGGTCTCCTGCTTGGCTACAAGCTTAATGCTTATTTAGGAGCCCTTCGGGTGCTCAGATCCGTGCGGCTTGTGCGAAGTGGATCGCACTATCGCCGGCTTGGGCCTCGGAGTCAGCGCGGGTGTTGTTGGCAACTGCAGCCTTCTTGGTAGAGCTGGTGTTGATCAAGGCGGCAGGACTTGCGCGGGGGGCCGCGCGGAGTTTGTGTGTCATGGAAGTCTCCAAAATGACGAAGGAAGAAGTGCGGGGATGCACAGGCATTCATTGCTCACTTAATGCAAACAAGAACACCTATTTATAATACTATCAAAAAGGATTTTAGAGTGCAAGGGAATTTGGGGACAAGAGCCCAGTGAGTAGTGGGCAGTAAGTAGTGGGTAGTAATATGAGTAGTTTCCAGTTCCCAGTTTTTAGTTTCAAGAAGATACAAATACAAATGAGTCGCGCCTACAGCGCGACTCATTTGTATTTCATTAAAAATTAGAAATTAAAAATTAAAAATTTTGGCAATTTTATCAACCTCTATATCACTTTCACACGGCCATACTCAGTCTCTTCCTCACCTTCGTTCGTCAACCTCTAACTTTTAAAATTGACAACAAAGTTATACATCCCCATACCGCAAACCCCTTGCAAGGTGTCGCCTGCTTTAAAAGTTCCTGCGTCAATTATTGTCTCGCCTGTATTTGGTAACATTGCTCTATATTTTAGTGATGGAATAACGAGCGCTGCTGAACAATCATAAGTACCATTTGTTTTTACAATTAATTTTGTTGGAATGCCAGCTGTAGCAAAAGATTTTTTTGGAGAATAGCCACCGCGCGCTGTAATTGTTATATATTGAATGCCATCTTTGATAACACTATTTTCTTCGGCAACATTATCATTTTTTAAAACTTTATTATTCCCATCAACAACACCTTGGTTTCCTGTATTATCACGAGCAATAAAATACCCTGCTCCACCTATAATTACAACCGCGATAATAATTGCTATAAAGTTTTTCATAAATAGATTATATATTAAACAACGGATTAATAATACCCAATCCCGCTAGACCTGAAAGTAAAGAGAATATTCCGAAACCAATTACAATTACTCCAACCGACATAAAAAATACTGAGGCATATTTTGATTTCGCAAATGACACTGAAGTAAACGACAATAACGCGAGCATTGGAAGTGTACCAAGTGCAAACGACAACATAATCATAAGTCCTGGGAAAAATCCACCACTAGAAAATGCTGAGACTTGCATTGATTGAGTAAATCCGCATGGCAAGAAAAAAGTTCCAACACCAATGAGCAATGGTGCAAATGTTTCATGTTCAACTTTTCTGAAGAAAGAAAATATTCCACTCGGAAGTGTAAACTTACTTTTCTTAAATACTCCAACTAAATTAAGCCCGAGAGCGAGCATAATAAGTGACGCGACAACTCCTAAAATCGAAGAAAACAAAAAATTAATTCCAACTTCTTTACCGAGTAACCCTAAAATTCCACCCAGAATAGCAAAGCCAACAATACGTCCAGTGTGAAAAAGAAATATTGGTTTTTTATTTGTCTTGTCATCACGCGCCACCTTTGCTGAAAGTGAAAGTACAAGTCCACCGACAATTGCTAAACAAGAAGATACTGACGCGACAAGCCCAATCAAAAATCCAGTAACGGGAGTAACCCCTCCACCGATACCAAAATTTAAAATACCAGACTTTTGTAAAATTAAAAATATTGCTAAAAATAAAATCCCAATTGGTAAAGCTTTCCAAATATCACCATTTTTCTTTTTTTCTTCCGCAACTTTTTCTAAGGAAAAAGAATAGCCGAAAGTTGTAACTAATTCATTTAATTTTTCTAGCATTTCTTTTTCACTAGTTTCTATATTTGTTTCTATCTCAACTATTTCTTTTTTCAAATCAACATGAGCTTGTGAAATAAAATCCTGCTCTTTCAAAACGTCTTCGATTAAGATTTTGCATGATGCGCAATGTGTTCCAGAAACATGTAATGTATAGTTTTTCATAGATTTATATTTATCTTACTCTACGTGTCATTCCAGCGAAAGCTGGAA
>DOZK01000016.1:0-16896 GCA_003518045.1 Candidatus Nomurabacteria bacterium | reverse complement strand
GTCATTCCAGCGAAAGCTGGAATCCAGTGTCCACTAGATTCCAAATCAAGTTTGGAATGACACGAAAGAAAATTATTATTAATTTCAAAAGTTTTCATACTTATAATGTTTTAGTTTTAATTCTTAATGAATTGGCCACAACAGAAACTGACGACATAGCCATAGCAAGCCCTGCAAAAACTGGTGAGAGCAACCAACCAAAAACTGGATAAAATAATCCCGCCGCTAGTGGTATGCCAACAATGTTATAAATAAATGCCCAGAAAAGATTTTGTTTAATTCCATTCATAGTCATTTTCGAAAGTCTCACCGCTTTTACAAGTTTTGAAATATCCCCACCTAATAATGTAATACCCGCTGATTCAATTGCCACATCTGTCCCTGTACCCATGGCGATGCCGACATTTGCTTGTGCAAGCGCTGGTGCATCATTCACTCCGTCTCCTGCCATCACCACAATGTTGCCTTTACTTTGTAAATCTTTAATTACATTTAATTTATCCTCTGGCATGACTTCCCCAATAACTTCATCAATACCGACCTGACGAGCAATATATTCACCGGTGTTTTTATTGTCTCCAGTTAACATAATTATTTTCTTACCAAGTTTATGCAATGCCTTGACCATTTCTATTGCTTCTGGTTTTATTTGATCCGCAACATATACAATTGCTAAAAGTTTATCTTTTACGAGAAGTAAGACTGGCGTCTTACCTTCTTTCGTTTCCTTGTCTAATTTATTCGTATCATAACTTATGTGCAAATCTTCAAGAATTTTTACATTCCCTGCAAAATATTCTACATCATCAATTGTTCCTTTAAGTCCTTTACCTTTTATGATTTCAAAATTATTTATATTTTTTATTTCAATCTTTTTTTCTTTTGCAAATTGCACAATAGCATTTGCAATTGGATGCTCTGATTTACTTTCGAGAGTTGCAAGTATGGTAATTATCTCTTGCTCACTCATTTCGCTTTGTGCGTCAATTTTCGTAAGCTCCGGTCTTCCTTTTGTAATAGTTCCAGTTTTATCCACAACAACAATATTTGCTTTATATAGCGTCTCTAATGTCTCCGCATCTTTAATTAAAATCCCCTCCTTGGCTCCTTTACCAACACCAACAATAATCGCTGTCGGTGTCGCAAGTCCAAGCGCACAAGGGCAAGCAATGACGAGTACGCCAACAAATGAAGTAAGACCGAACGAAAGTGCTTGAGATAGGCCGATTGTTGGAATACCAAAATAAAGCCACGCACCGAGTGAAGCAAAAGCAATTACGAGGACTATTGGTACAAATACTGCGGAAATTTTATCGGCTAACGCTTGAATTGGTGCTTTACTCCCCTGTGCGTCTTCCACCATTTTAATAATATGTGAGAGCAAGGTTTCCGAGCCTACTTTTGTTGCTTTAAAATTAAATGTACCGGTTGTATTAATTGTTCCTGAGACAACTTGTGTGTCAATATTTTTCTCAACTGGAATTGGCTCACCAGTTAACATAGATTCATCAACAAAAGATGTACCTTCAACAACAACTCCATCAACTGGTATCTTTTGTCCTGGTTTTACAATAACAATATCGCCCAGAACAACATCATTTATCGAAATCTCAAATTCTTTTCCGTCGCGTATAACAAGGGCTGTCTTTGCTTGTAATCCTAACAATTTTTCAATAGCATCACCTGTCTTTATTTTTGATTTTGCTTCTAAATATTTTCCAAGTGCAATAAAAGTAATAACGATAATGGTTATATCATAAAAATTATTTTGTACATTTATATATGGTCGTAAAACATTTTCAAATGCTGTAACAATAAAACTATAAATAAAAGCAACGGAGGTACCGAGGCCAATTAAAGTATCCATGTTTGCCTTTCCATAACGTAAAAATCTATAAACACCTAACAAATATGGCTTACCAAGAATTACAAAAATATATGTAGCAATAATTGGAAGTAAATGATGCAAAAATGTAGAAGTGGTAGCAGACATTTCAACTACCAAATTATATTTACTGAGAATATCCCAAGCCATAATTAAAATACTGATGATAGCTACTGGAATAGCACCGGATAATCTTTTCTTCATGTCATTAATTTCTTTTAATTTTTCATTTTTGGATTGATTAAGCCCAAGATGCTCTGCATGTTCGTCTTCACTCATTCCCATTTCGCCCGCGGTCATTTCATGATTGTCCATAATCAAAGAATAGCCAAGTGGTTCTAACTTTGCATTAAAATCTTTTGGATTATTTTTACTTTCATCATACGAAATTTTTGCATTTTCTGTTCCACTATTTACAGAAATATTTTCTACTCCATCAAATTTTTTGACAGTTCTTTCTATAATACTGGCGCATGAGGCGCAGTGCATTCCTTTTACTCGATAGGTTTTTGTTATATTCATAATTTTATATATTTTGTATGTATTTGTATTGTCATTCCCGCGCAGGCGGGAATCCAGGTCTGTGTTTTTTGAATATTAGATATTTCTTCATTGAATATTTTGTCTCCTGTTTGTATCTTACTGCTCACTTAAATTAAACACTGGATTCCCGCCTTCGCGGGAATGACACAAAAAAAGAAAAACTATTATCTCCTTTTCAATCTGTAGACTTTAATCATTTCTTCCACTGCCTTTGATTCCTTCCCTTTCTTAATTTGATGAACAAGACAAGTTCCCAAATGACTTTCCATAAGGGCATCTTCTACACCTGAGAGCGCTTGTTTAACAGCAGAAGTCTGAGTAATAATATCGATACAATAAACATCGTCCGATACCATTTCTTGTAATCCACGTACTTGTCCTTCAATGATTTTTAATCGACGAAGAAGTTTTGTATTTAATGGTTTCATATTTTTTGATTAGTTAGAGGTTAGGAGTTAGGAGTAAAATAGTTTCAAGTTTCAAGTTTTTAGCCTCCAGAAGATATGTGTCATTCCCGCGCAGGCGGGAATCCAGGTTTGTATTTGCATTACTGCTTACTGCCCACTGGTTACTGGTTGTCTAACAACTACTTCACGTCTTTCTTCATTGCAACAAACTCCTCTTTGCTAATTTCTCCTTTTGCGTATCTTTCTTTTAATATTTCTATTGCATTTCCATTTTTACTTTCCACAGAATGACCATGAGAGCAATTCCCACCAACACATTTCCCGTGTCTAAAGAATGCAAAAATAGCCCATAAACAAAGACCCCAAAACAAAACCATAAATATAGAGCCAAAACCGAACATATGATACGGTGCGAAATCGTTGTAATAATACATCATAAATATTGTGTTATTTGTTAATGTCCCCATTATACCCCCTAGGGGTATACCAAGTCAAGATGATTTATCCCCTATTCCATAAAAACGTAAAGATTTTTAATAAAAACAAATGATTGATATACTAATAATTATGCAAATGAAACAACCCGACACACCACAAATGCCAGTTCCAGAAGTGGCAAAATTAACACAGCAAGATTTAGAAGACCGCGAAGATTTTCAATATCTTCTTTCAATAATGGAAAAACAAAGGGCTGTTGGAATTACCCAACCATTAGATTATGTAGATGCAATGAAATACCGTGATGAATTAGAAGCTTTTAAAAAAAGAGAAGCACCAGAAGGATCAATTGTAGAACTTTATGATGATATTATTTTTGATTTCGATGGCGTCTTATATGACAGTACCTACCCCGCTTACAGAACAACTGAGCTTTTACTCGAAACAGTAGGAGATAAAAACATACCAATTCCTGAAACAGTTGAAGATTTAGCAAATTCTTTTCAGGCCCCATTTAAAGATTATTATAATAGATTTAGGGTTAAACTTGATACTGTTGAACAAATACACTCCCTTAGGGAGGCGTATATGAGAATATACAAACAAGTAAATGCCGAGCATCATAAACCAGCCGAAATGTATCCTGAAGTAAAAGATGTTTTGGATAAAATAAAAGAAGCAAAGAAAAATAAACCAAATCTTAAAGTTCACATAATATCTGCTGGACTAGAGCCACATATAAAAGATGCTCTTATTGAGGCTGATATCCTTGGTGATTTTGACGAAATTCATTCTGATTGCCATGATAAAACAGAGATGATACAGGCGATTAGAGATAAATTTGGTCATCCTGAAAGGACAATAATGATTGGGGATCTTCCTAGCGACATTAAAGATGGTCAACTTGTCGATGGTGTAAAAACTATTGCCGTTGCTCGTGGTGAAGTAGAAAGAGATCGTTTAAGTATGTATTTACCTGACTATGTTGTAATGGATTTAAATGGCCTCTTTGATTTAAAATCATTAAGTAAAGAATTAAGAGAAAAACAATAAATATGGAAACAAAAATTATAGCTATAATCGGTGCACCAAGAAGTGGGAAAACTTTTCTTGTACAAAAACTCGCAGAAAAATTAAACTACGATATTATTCTTGAGGGTGCCAATGGCGAATTCCCTACTTTTATTAAAGACGATATTAAAAATAAAACAAATGGAATACGTCGGACTCTTTGGTTTAGAAATAAACAACTAACTAATTTTTTAAACGCTGTAGATTTACAAAAACAGGGGCAAGGCTCTGTACTTGATACATTTTGGATAGATTATCAAATGTATGTAGATATGTTACTTGATGGAGAAGATAAAGAAATTATAAATGATTTGGTTTTAATAGACCGTAGGAATAATGCTTGGCCAGATATTATTATTTATTTAAAAAATACAGAGGAAGGAACTAAAAAATTTATAGAAATTGCTGACGATAGAGATTTTGATAAAGATGGAGATTTTTATGAATCACAAATTGCCCCACTTCAAAAGAAGTATGAGGAAATTATCAATCTTGCACCACCTTCTGTAAAATTAATAACTATTGAAAGAAGTACTTTAGATTTTGAAAAAGAGGAAGATTTGAATACTATTATAGAAAAAATACAAAATCTTTAATAAAGACTCTTTGGCAAAAAATTGTTTCAGATACTAGGAGTCTAGAAATTTTTGGATGGAGATGTAGTAGACCTACATTGACTGACAAAAATTTCGTAACGACCCACCTTGCCGGCGAGGCAGGCAAAGTAGATGGAATAATTTTTTACCAAAGAAAAGAAACAAAGTAACTTAGTATCTATAGTGATCCGGTTTATACGGACCATTTTTATCTACACTAATGTATTTTGCCTGCGCACTTGTGAGCTTCGTAAGTTTAACTCCAAGTTTAGATAGATGAAGTCGTGCAACCTCTTCATCAAGTTTTTTTGAAAGCATAGAGACTCCGATTGCATGCTTATTTTCCCAAAGATCAAGTTGTGCCAATACTTGATTGGTGAACGAACTGCTCATAACAAAACTCGGATGTCCAGTAGCATTTCCCAAGTTCACTAGTCTTCCGCGAGAAAGCAGAATAATTTCATGTTTGTCTGGAAAAATAAATTTATCAACCTGTGGTTTGATATTGAGTTCTTTGATCCCAGGATATTTTTCCAATTTATCGACTTCTATTTCATTATCAAAATGTCCGATATTACACACAATCGACTGATCTTTCATTGCAAGCATATGCTCAATACGGATAATATCCCGATTCCCTGTTGTTGTCACATAAATGTCTCCTTCAGAGAGAGTATCTTCGAGTGTGGTAACTTTAAATCCCTCCATGGCCGCTTGGAGAGCGCAAATTGGATCAATCTCAGTAACCAACACGCGAGCACCAAAACCATGCATACTCTGCGCACATCCCTTGCCAACATCACCATATCCACATACGACAACTACCTTACCTGCCACCATCACATCGGTACCACGTTTAATACCATCAGCTAAGCTTTCGCGACAACCGTATAGATTATCAAATTTTGATTTGGTCACAGAGTCATTAACATTGATTGCTGGAAACAAGAGCTTACCTTCTTTATGCATCTGATAAAGTCGATGTACACCGGTAGTAGTTTCTTCTGAGACACCGCGCACCTCTTTCTCTACCTTGCTCCAACGTTTTGTATCATTCTGATATGAACGCTCGAGTGCTGCCATCAATTCTTTTTCTTCAACAGAAGAATTGGGTGAAACTTTTTTCAGAAGGTTTGGATTCTTTTCAATTGCAACACCACGATGAATCATCATAGTCGCATCTCCTCCGTCATCAATAATAAGGTTAGGACCTTTACCTTTTCCAAAATCAAGAGCTCTATCTGTACACCACCAATAATCAGCAAGTGTCATACCTTTCCACGCAAAAACAGGAATCCCCGCTTTTGCAATCGCTGCTGCCGCATGATCTTGCGTTGAATAAATGTTACACGATGCCCACCTGACTGTCGCACCGAGCTCTACGAGAGTTTCAATGAGTACTGCGGTTTGAATAGTCATGTGGAGACTTCCGGTAATGCGAGCATTTTTCAATGGTTTCTTTTTTCCATACCTTGCTCTGAGCGCCATAAGACCTGGCATTTCTTTTTCGGCTAAATCAAGTTCTTTCCTACCGTATAGGGCGAGCTCTATGTCCGCAACTTTATACAAATCTGTCTCGTTCATGTGAATATGTGTTATGTAATAATAGTAGTCATTGTATAGTCTTTTATCTTCTTTTTCAATGTTTCATCAAGACGTGCCCCAACCGAAGAAACAACTTGTGCTGCTGCAAAACTAGCAAGTGCCCCACCTCTATGAAGAGGTATGTTATTAACTAAAGAATAAAGAATCCCCGCCGCATACATATCACCGGCACCATTTGTGTTCGCAACAATAACTTCATGAGGTGAAATTACGTGTACTTCTCCATTCATGTAAATAAGACTACCTTTTTCACCTTGTTTTACGATGACAATTTCACACGACCCCGCAATACTCCGAAGTGCTTCTTCACCACTTTTCCCAGTAAGTGCTTCCGCCTCGTCATCATTTACGAACACAATATCGACATAATCAGTAATCAGTTTACGGACAACGTCGAGATTACGTCCAATAAGTGCCGCATCAGAAAGATCAATAGAAATTTTTGTGCCGTGTTCCTGTGCCACCCGCATTGCATGTATGACTGATGCCCTTAACTCCAAATCTTCGAGTTGATACCCTTCGCAATGCAAAATTTTACTCGCAACAATATCGATGTCATTCACATCCTCTTTTTTAAAATAGAGAGATGCCCCGAGATGTGTCGCAAACGTACGTTCTCCGTCTGGAGTTATAAATGTAATAGCGTGTCCGGTTGTGATATCTGTTTCCCTAATAAGTCGCGGGATCACCCCGTCGTCCCTTGTCATCTCCTCATAAGTGGCTCCATGTGCGTCTCCACCAATTTTACCCATAAACACCGTCTGTCCACCAAGCGCGCTCACGCCCGAAAGTGTATTTGCCGAACTTCCACCAGGCGCAATAGTAATATGTCTTCCGGAAATTTTTTCAAAAATCTTCTCACTTGTTTCCTTGTCGACAAGATGCATTTCTCCTTTATTAAGATGAATATCCGTAAGAAGTGAGTCGTCAACTTCAACAATAAAATCAAGAAGTGGACTCCCTATGCCCACTACATCAAACTGCTTTTTCTCTTTTTCCATGCAAGACATTGTAGCACAAGAGGATGTAATAATTTTTTAATCAATATTTTTTAGCAAAAAATAAATCACCCATGGGAGTGGGTGATTTATCCGATTCCAACAAATGCGACTATGCGCGCTTTGCTGACTTCTTTGCGGCTTTCTTCTTTGGGGCTGCCTTCTTTACTGCTTTCTTGGCTACCTTCTTTACCGCTTTCTTTTTTGCTGCCATAAAATATTTTATTATGCAAATCAGAGAGTATTTGTAATTTTTATGATCACGACCGCGACCATTACTCTCGATACACTAAGTATGACACTCATCTACATACATACAAGAGAAAAATAATTTTTATATGTGGATAACTTTTTTATTTTAAAATTTTTATTTTTCTGCTATATGCAGATGCGAAGCATTGGCAGAAACAGATTTTAGATGTTAGATTTTAGATGTTAGAAAAACCCATAAGATACAAAGCAGGACGGTCGCGAAGCGACCGTCCTGCTTTGTATCTTTCTTTTTTATTAGTATTTTTTACTGTCTAATATCTAATAACTAATAACTCTCCCCATAATTATGTTTCACTGCTCTACATCTACATCCGTGCGGTGCGATATGTTCTTTCACAAATTCTTCTCCATAATCATAAACAATTTCATCTCCTTCTTTTATATCTTTAACAGCAATTACAAAAACTCTACCCTTTTTTATATCACTCTCGGCATTAGCTTCTTCTTCACAGGCGTGATTACAATAACGCGCGATATTCCACTTTGGTGAGCCATCAATTGTTCTCCTTGTATTTATTTCAAAAAGATATTGATTCTCTTTCAACTCATTGGCTTCTTTTGTGGTAATAATATTCCCAATATATTCTATAATCATTTCACCTTTTTTAATATCTTCCCCAGCAAATAATCCCATTCCTTCTAATCCCCTCTTAACTTTAACAATCTTAAAATGATGGTCTGGTAATTGTTTTTTATTTGGAGATAATTTCCCTATTTTTTTGGCTAAGGTCTTTGAACCTTGTTTTAGAACTTTAGACTGTTTTTTAAACATGTTTGTGATAGGATTAATAGATAAATACGAAAAGTAGCATTAGATTATCACATACTATATATATGAAGCAAACATCACCAAAAGATTTAGAACAATTACTTAAGCCATTTGATGCAAAAATGGTTGAACCTTCTTTATATGAAATGTGGGAGAAGAGTGGATATTTTAATCCAGATAATTTGCCTGGCGAGAGAAAGGAAACTTTCACAATAATAATGCCACCACCAAACGCTAACGGTTCACTTCACGCAGGCCACGCACTTTTTGTTACTGTAGAAGATATTTTAATTCGCTTCAATAGAATGAATGGCAAACGTGCGCTATGGTTACCAGGTGCTGATCATGCTGGATTTGAAACTCAATCAGTGTATGAAAAGAAATTAGAAAAAGAAGGACGCTCGAGATTTGATATGAAGCGTGAGGATTTATACAAAGAGATAATGGACTTTACTCTATTTAATAAGCAATTTATGGAAGGACAACTTCGCCAGCTCGGTGCGAGTTGCGATTGGTCTCGTGAGGTTTTTACATTAGATGATGGAATAATTAAAACTGTTTATAATACTTTTAAAAAATTAGATGACGACAAACTTCTTTATCGTGGAAAAAGAATTGTTAATTGGTGTACAAAACATCAAACATCACTTTCTAATTTGGAAACGCAACATGTCGAAAGAAAGGACCCCTTCTATTATTTTAAATATGGACCATTTACTATTGGAACTGTTCGTCCAGAAACAAAGTTCGGTGATAAATATGTTGTCATGCATCCAGATGATGAGCGTTACAAAGAATACAAGCATGGGGACAAATTAACTGTTGAATGGATTAACGGGCCGATTGAAGCGACTATAATAAAAGACGAGGCAAGTGATCCAGAATTCGGTAGTGGTGCTATGACTATTACTCCATGGCATTCTGGAATCGACTTCGACATCGCCAAGAAATATGATTTAGATTTTGAGCAAATAATTGATGAACGAGGAAAGTTGCTACCTATCGCAGAAGAATTTGCTGGTATGAGTATCAAAGATGCGCGGGCAAAAATTGTAGAAAAGTTAGATGCAAAAGGATTACTTGTAAAAGTAGACAATGAATATTCTCACGAAGTTTCTGTTTGTTATAAATGTGAACGTGAACTTGAGCCACAGGTTAAGCCACAGTGGTTTATAAAAATGAAGCCGTTGGCTGAAAAAGCAATTGATGCTGTAAAAAATGGCGAGACCAAAATTTTGACTGAGCAACATGAAAAAATCTTTTATCATTGGATGGAAAATATTCAAGATTGGAATATATCAAGACAAATTGTTTGGGGAATACCAATTCCTGCAAAATTATGTAATAGCTGTGATGCTGGATATGTTGACCTTGAAAATAAATTAACTGTTTGTGAAAAATGTGGTGGTGAACTTATACAAGATACTGATTCATTTGATACATGGTTCTCTTCTGGTCAGTGGCCATTTGCAACATTACAAAATACTAAGCCCGGGGATTTTGAAAAATATTATCCAACGCAAGTAATGGAGACAGCTGCTGATATATTATTCTTCTGGGTGGTGCGCATGATGATGTTTGGAATATATATGACGGGAAAAACTCCATTTAGTCATGTTTATCTCCATGGTCTTGTGCGTGATGCGAAAGGAAAGAAAATGAGTAAGAGTAAAGGTAATGTTATTTCCCCTCTTGAGATTTCCGAAAAATATGGAACTGATGCGCTTCGTATGGGATTAATTGTAAATAATGCGCCTGGGGTTGACATGAATCTTGATCCAAAGAAAGTCGAGGCTTATAAAAAGTTCGCAAATAAAATTTGGAATGCTTCACGCTTTGTACTTGAAAGAACTGCTGACTATGAAGGTGGTGCAGAATTAAATAATGAGGACCAAGCGGTGTATGACGCATGGCGTGAGAAAAAAGACGCAATAACAAAGGATATTGAGGACTTTAAATTGCATATTGCATCGGAGAAAATATATGACTATTTTTGGAAAGTTTTTTGTGATGACATTATTGAGACAAGGAAGACAAGAATATTGGAAGACAAAGATAAATCTAGCGCGCAAGCTTTATTATTAAAACTTCTTCGTGAACAATTAATTGTTATTCATCCATTCATGCCTTTTATTTCTGAAGAATTGTGGAAGTATGTAAAGACAGATGAGGATGATTTTCTTATCGTTACTCGTTGGTAGTAAAAGAATATTCAATGAAACAATATTGTTATTCAAATATACCCATGCATTAAATTGATTATTGATTATTAAAACATTGAATATTTTACAGTCAGATAATCACCCCTTGTTGCTCATCGTAAAAACTGTGGATAGTCATACACTGTTCTTGACAGTAATAGATGTATACTGTGTGCATACACATCTAACTTGGTAAATTATTATGCTTAAAGAAAAAAAATCATTTTTTGAACGTCTTGCAGGTTCTATTAGTGTTGATGATGAGGATGAGCCAATCATGCCATTTGAACAAGCGGATGAAGAGGAAGAAGAGCTTCCAATAAAACATGTTCCGGCAAAAGGAAAGAGTGGTTCTATGACTATTCCAAAAACTGCTACACATGTAACTTACGATGAAGAAGACGAGGTTGATATGGAGGAAGGAGAACTTTCTGTTGATGTTTATCAGACTCCTAGTGAAATTATTATTGAGGCCATGGTTGCTGGTGTAAAACCAGAAGACCTTCACTTATCAATCACTCGTGATATGGTTACAATTAAAGGGAGGCGTGATGGAAATACTCAAGTAACTCATGATGATTATTTCTATAAGGAACTTTATT
The DNA here is from genome assembly GCA_003518045.1 of Candidatus Nomurabacteria bacterium. Lineage (GTDB taxonomy): Bacteria > Patescibacteriota > Minisyncoccia > Phycocordibacterales > UBA5272 > UBA11704. The sequence continues at coordinate 5,508 of DOZK01000016.1, read as the reverse complement.
GGGGAAGTTTCACTCGTTCAATTTTACTTCCACATGAAGTTGAGATTGAGGAAGCAGAGGCTGTGGAGAAGCATGGACTTTTGATAATTAGATTACCGAAAGTGGATAAGGCTAGACAGACGAAACTTAAAGTCAAATCTATATAAGTCATAAATTGTTTCATCTACTGCGTTACGGAGCCTCTCATTTTTACTCAACGTACTCCCTCGTACGTCTCCTAAAAATGTTTCTCCGTGCCTTGTATCTAAAATAATTTCTGACTTATATTAATACAATAATAAAACCGGTCGAGAGACCGGTTTTATTATTTGTACTGTACCGAGGTCTCGAACTTGTGAATACCAACCCCCACAATGGTTATTCAATTAATTTGTATATCCTAAACTCAACCCTCTCGGTCTAAATGGTATTTTGTTAATAATTATTATCTGGTGTCCAACCAAATTCTTTTTCAATTATCTTTCTATAAGGGGTATCTATCTGACTGGGTGCTTTTCTAATATACTCTTCAGCTCTATTTTTATCACATTCATCCAATACGTTTAAATGAGTAATAATCTCCTCAATAGAATTTCTGTTTTTACTAAGACCTGTCCAAATTGCTACATCACGGTCATGTTTTTTAAGCCAATTAAGTATTCCCACATTTATTGCATTACCTTCACTAATAGTATTCCCCTTTTCTATTTTAGAAATATTACTATGCTTCGTGCCTTCTCTTTTAGCGAGTAGACAAGTTGCTTCTTTTGAATCTTTTTGGGACATATCTGCCCATAAAACATTTACCAAGGGAGCTTTATCGTCTATCACTAAAGTAACCCTATTGTCCCCAGAAACTCTACAAAACTCTATTGGCAAAGATGGCCCGTCATTATTCCAATTTTTTGGTAGAATTTCTAATTCTCTAGAATCCCATATAAGTGAACCCCACCCTAGACATACTATTTTCATATTTTAATTTATTGTGCAGAAATAACAGAAATGACAACGCCATCAGATAAGCTTTCTTGATGAGTGCCAGATATTGCATGCCTTGTATTAAATTTCATATTTGTTTTTATAGTACCAGTCGATGAACCAATGTCGGCATATAAATCAAAAACCATTGTTGTATTTTCTGGTATATTGAAATCGAGATAAGGGAAAGTAGCTACATTGTCATTTAATGTTCCAGAAAAAACCTTAGAATCCACTTTAAGGATTAAGTTACTTATATTTGATGGCATCATTGCTGGATTACCACCATAAGTAAAATTAACAACTACCCCATTTGCAACAACTTGACAGCACGAAGGTGACTGAAAAGTAAAAGAACCAATTTTTATATTATTTGAATTTGAATTAATACTTAATGCTCTAAAATCTGGGGTATTTATAAGTATTGACGAAAATGTTGATATTGTCATTAATTGACCAACTATAGTAGGAGTCCCTACTGTTATAATTTGACCAGATGTCAGGCCTTGTGCATTATTATCTACACCACCAATCACGGCAACAATAGATCCTGTTCTGTAAGCAATATTATTACTGTCTACAATGTCAGCCTTAACTGTAAGGATTACTGTTTGACCAGCTGGAACAATGAGTGACGAGCCTAAAGCATAATTAAGATTTGAGCCTGTATAATTCTGTGAAGTTCCAACTTGAGCACCATTTACATATAGAGAAACCCACCCAAGTGTTGTTACTGTGCCTTGTGTGAAAGCAACTTGAAGAGATTTAACTTTTACATCTTCACCATAAGCCTTCATTGTAAATTGTCCGACCGGAACATTTGTTGCTCCACCGGTCACCCTATTGCTAGTAAAATTTGGGTCGGCTATTACCGTTACCGAACCAACAGTTGTGTTAGTTGTTGGCTGAACTATCGGTTGACTATTAATAGTACTAGGAACTATTGGTGGTGTTACATAATTATTTTGTTGATACTGTATAAAACAGTTACCTGAAGAATCGGCCAACATACTCACGGGGACACTCGTTTGTATACCTTCTATATTTTTACAAACATCAAACACTTGAGTTATTATGTTTGGGGTCATTATACTAATAGAGCAAGATTTACCAGTTATTGTATTAAAACCAAATGTTGATGAACATCCAGAATCGAGAGTTAATGCAGTTGTTGTTCCTGTTTCTTGTATCTCCGCTTGGGTTGAACTTGCTAAATCAGACAGAATGGAATCATTAATCTTTTGACGAGTCAAAATACCCACATAACCAGTAGGAGAAATATCTACACTTTTTTGATACGACTTTACTGCTTTGAGAGTAAGTAACCCAAAAAAAGCTGTAGGTAAACCTTTGAGAAAACCTCCATCAATAAGAAATTCTTGTAATTCCGTGACTTCTTTATCTCTCTGTCCATATTTGAGATTTTTATCTATAGAAGCTGAAGCACTGGTTATTAAACCTAAAAAAAGCACAGAAACAACGCCTAAAGTTGTAATTGTTTTCATACAAACATTATAACATTTTTTGAAACTTCTAAGTACCTAGGTCTATCTCACATGGTTGTGCCCTCGGCAGGAATCGGACCCACATTAATCCCTTAGGACGGGACTGTTCTATCCATTGAACTACGAGGGCGTTAACAGATTCTAGCATATTTAGATATACTTTTGGTCGTATCATTAAATACGATATACTAGATTTATGAAAACATCAGACTTAACTAATCAAGAAAAGCTAGAGGAAATTTTTGAAATGACAAAAGAGAATAATGATATTCTTCGTAATTTACGACGCCAACAATATATTGCAAATGCTTTTCGTTTTTTGTATTGGGTAGTTATTCTTGTATCTTTGGGAGGTGCTTATTACTATGTAAAACCAGCCATAGATAGTTTTAATCAAAATAAAACAAAAATGGATAATACTTTACAACAATTTAACGATTTACGTTCTTCACTCCCAGAGACTAAATTATTCGATCAGGTAATGCAAGGAATAAGGAATGCTACCGGCGTTTCTGCTACCACTACAAATCAATAAATATTAAATAATAATAGATTTTTGAACCTTTATTAAAAATGGTTTTTATGATAGGATATTAAGACCTTTTGATAGGTAATATTTGCTAATAAAGGCTAAGTGAGAAAAATAAAATATGCTGGAGAAGCTTGGTTGGCAAAGAAAATTATGACATTTGTCGGCAAATGCTAAATCGGTATAAAGATAAAAGTGTTTAGTAAGAAAAATAAAATATGCTGGGATAGCTCAGTTGGTAGAGCATTTGCCTGAAGAGCAAGGGGTCGGCAGTTCGAGCCTGCCTCCCAGCACAACAAGAAAAAATACAACAGTTAATACTGTTGTATTTTTTCTTATGTTGAGCTGAGGAGAGAAAGACAACTGCTTGTCTTTCGGCAGGCTCGTTGGGCGGAGCGTTATAAGGCTAGCAAGCCGAATCGCGAGCGGCGGGCTGCGAGAAAATTTTTTGACGAAAAAATTTTACTTGTAGCCGAGCCTGCCTCTAATTTATTTTAATACAAAAAGTAGTATCAAATGATACTACTTTTTGTATTCTGTGCTGGGAGGCAGGCTCGCAATTACTCTATATAGCTACACCAAGTAGAGTCGCCATCTTCTCTGGATTAAATCCAATCATCACATCATCTCCAATTTTTATAACTGGTACACCTAGCTGTCCTGTCATCTCTACCATTTCTTTTCTTTTTACCTGATCCATTCCAACATTAAAATCATTATATGGAATATTTTTCTCTGTAAGCCATTCCTTTGCCATATGACAAAAATGACATGAATTTGTACTATAAATATCTACCTTTGCGCCCGTTGTGTTTGTGTTATTTGTGTCCATAGAAATGCAGTATACCTTAGCATGCTAACCTTTCGCAAGCATGTGTACGAAGTTCATACAAAAGTTTGCTAAGAAGCTTATTTTAAGTTAAATTTATAATAATATGGAAACTAATATCAACATTCGTGTTACAGGAATACTTATTGAAAATAATTCATTATTATTACTACAGCAAAAGACTGAAAGTAATCGTGCTTGGTCATTACCAGGAGGTAAGGTTGAAGTAAAAGAAACTTTAGAACAGGCGCTAAAAAGAGAAATGCGGGAAGAAACTGGTTTGGATATTTCAGTGGGAGACTTACTGTATGTATGTGATAACATTTTGGAAAACAAACATATTCTTCATATTACATTTTTATGTGAAAAAATTAGTGGACAACTTGGTACGACACCAAATATAGATACACAAAAAATAAGTTCTGTTGAATTTATCCCAATAGACAATCTTTATGAAAAAGGATTTTCGGAAAAATTTATCTCTTTGCTAAAAAATGGATTTCCTAAAAAAGGAAGTTACTTGGGCAGTAAATCAAATATCGGACTTTAAAAAACTACAACTTATATCTTTTGTGCGCGGTACGGGAATCGGTCATTACTTTGGTATTTTATTTCACATCTTCGATGTTCATAAAACACTCAAAGTTTTGACCTAAGGAAAAACTGACAAAATTATTTCTAAAAATACTGAACCCAATTTTTAGAAATAATTGTGTAGACCAGTTTTTCGCTTCGATTCCCACGTGAGGAGGCCTAAGCTCCTCACTCTATTCCGCACAGAAAACACACTCACTTTGTTCTTGTATTTTCTGTGCGGGATAGGAGAATCGAACTCCTGTCTCAACCTTGGGAAGGTCGCATTCTACCACTAAACCAATCCCGCATTTTAATTTATCTATTATAGAATATCACATTTAAACAAAACTCCACTGTAAGACCTATAAAAGTAGATGAAGTTCGAGGCGTCGAGTGTGCGAGTGTGGAGATGTACAAGTAGTACATTGACACACGAGCACGCGATGACAACAAAGAAATTCGCTAATTTTATAGGCCTTATTTTGGAATAAATTTATGCCACAAAACTAATAGCCTCTCCCAAACAGTCATATCTTCACGGACTGGAGTGACTAAACTAGTTGGTGCATCATAAACAACAATAACCCCTTCCCCTTTTTGTACCACTGGATAAGTTGTACGTACATATGTTTCAAATCCACGTTCGGTCTTTATTGACTCTTCTTTTTCTGTAGCTTTAACAACTTTTTCTTCTAAGTCTTTGCGTAGAAGGGCTGATTCTTCTCTTAAAATAGAAGCATTTATTCTTTTATCATTTAACCCTACAATAGTTCTAATAAACAAAATAAGAAAAAAGAAAAGAATAACCATTGTTACTCTGGAATAGATGATTGTACGTACTACATACTTCTGTTGATATTCTTTCATATAGTTGCTAGTATTATACCAATTACAAGACAAAATAAACACATATGAACTTCACTTCAAAAAATAGAAAAATTATTCACAAAATTTGGGCAGTAATTTCAATACTGGCGATTATTGGTATGGTTGGATTTTCACTAGTCGCATTGATTAAGTAGTTGATGGTTATGTTTTAAGGTAAATAAAAAAGAGTGATTGCTCTGCAATCACTCTTTTGTATTTACTGAGCTAATACAAAAAAATAGTTG